>CAKZIH010000226.1 GCA_936931335.1 uncultured Nostocoides sp.
GCGGGACTCAGCGCGCGGCGGCCGCGCGGGCGGCCGCGACGACCTCGGCGGTCAGGCTCGGGTCGCTGGCGGCGAGCAGGGCCGGGACCATTCGGTCGACGCGACCGGCATACCGGCGGGCCAACTCGGCACCCGCCTGCGCCGGGGTACCCCGCACCGCAAAGAGATCCAGCGTCGAGTCGTCGATGAGCCCGGCCATCGTCGCCCACTCCCCCCGCTTGGAGAGTTGGTTGAGTTCCTCGCCGAGCTCGCCGAGGCCGTGGTGCTCCAACACCGGCCGGTATGCCGGGGTCGAGCCATAGAACGCCAACTGCGCCTTGACCGCACCCACCCCGGCCTGTTGCTCGCGCTCGTCGCGGCCCGCGGCAACCAGGACCTGCCCGATCACCTCGAACTCGGAGCGATCGCGCTCCCCCAGCCCCTGCGCCACCATGGGCTCGACCACGTCGGTGAAATATCCATGCGTGGTGAACGGGTGGACGCTCAGCCCGTCCGCGCTCTGCGTGGCCACCTTGGTCATCAGCGGCCCGACGGCGGCCAGCACGATGCGCGGCCGGTCCACGCTCAGCGGCCCGGGGTTGAACATTGGGGTCATCAGCGTGTGCGTATAGAAGTCGCCGCGGAAGGCCAGCCGGGTGCCGTCCTGCCAGGAGTCCCAGATGGCCCGCACCGCGGCGATGTACTCACGCATCCGCGCCGCCGGCCGCCCCCACGGCATGGCGAAGCGCTTGGTGATGTGCGGCTCGATCTGGCTACCCAACCCCAGGGTGAAGCGCCCGGCGCTGAGCCGCTGCAGATCCCAGGCGGTGTAGGCCACCGTCATCGGGGAGCGGGCGAAGGCGATCGCCACCCCGGTCGACACATGCAAGTCCGAGGGCGCGCTGCAGGCCAGCGTCGAGAGCACGAAGGGATCGTGCTGCAGCTCGGCGATGGTCAGCCCCTGGAAGCCACTCTCCTGCGCCGTGGCCACGGCGGCGGCGACATCGAGGGGGCTACCAGCGAAGGTGGCGTCGAACTCCATACCGCAATTGTCCATTCAGTCCAGGGGCGCGTATGCCGCACCGAGGCGCTCCGCGCCGCCGTCGAGGGCGGTGAGCACCCAGATCCCGCCGTCATGACAGGCCACGGTGTGCTCCCAGTGGCAGGCGCGCTTGCCGTCCACGGTGACCACGGTCCACTCATCGGCCAGCACCCGGTTGTCCTGCTCGCCGAGGGTCACCATCGGTTCGATGGCCACCGTGGCGGCGGAGCGGATCGTGGGCCCGCGACCGCGCACGGCGTAGTTGGGCACATTCGGGTCCATATGCATCTCGCGGCCGATGCCGTGGCCGACATAGTCCTCGACGATGCCGTACTGGCGGCCATCGACCTCGCCCGCGGCGCGGATAGCGCGCTCGACGGCGGCACCCACCTCGAAGAGGTCCCGGCCCACCCGCATCGCGCCGATGCCGGCCCACAGGGACTCCCGGGTCACCTCGATCAGCGCGAGATCCTCGGCCGAGCCGGCCTGCGGCCCGCCAACGATCAGCGAGATCGCGGCATCGCCATGCCAGCCATCCACGATGGCACCGCAGTCGATGGAGAGCAGATCACCCTCGGCGAGCACTCGCTGCCCCGGTATGCCGTGCACGATCTCCTCATTGACCGAGGTGCACAAGGTATGCCGATAGCCCGGCACCTCGGCGAACGAGGGCCGGCCCCCGTTGTCCCGGATGAAGGTCTGCGCCAGTTCGTCGAGCTGCCCGGTCGTCATGCCCGCGGCGACCTGCTCGGCCAGCATCTCCAGGCACCGGCCGACGACCAAGCCGGCCACCCGCATACGGCGGACCTGATCGAGGCTCTTGCGTTCCAGCCGGTCGCGAGTGAACACCGTCCGACTCAGCTCAGCCGCGCGTCCAGCGCGGCGCCGATCCGCTCGGCGACCGTCTCGATCTCGCCAAGCCCGTCGACCTGCACCAACAGGCCACGGTCGGCATACACCTGCGCCAACGGCGCGGTGGCGGCGCGATAGATCGACAGCCGTTCGCGGATCACCTCGTCGGTGTCGTCGATGCGCCCCTCGGTCTCCGCGCGGCGCAGCAGCCGACCGACGACCTCGTCCTCGTCCACGGTCAGCTCCAGCACCGCGTCGATACGGCTGCCGCGCTCCTGCAACATCCCATCCAGCGCCTCGACCTGCTCGATGGTGCGCGGGTAGCCGTCCAGCAGGAAGCCATTGGCGCAGTCGCCCTGGGCCAGGCGGTCGGCAACGATCGCGTTGGTGACCTCATCGCTGACATAGCCGCCGGAGGCGAGAATCTCCTCGACCTGCAGTCCGAGCGGGGTGCGGCCCTTGATATTGGCCCGGAAGATGTCGCCCGTGGAGATCGCCGGTATGCCGTAACGCTGGGCGATCCGCACCGCCTGCGTGCCCTTGCCGGCACCAGGGGGGCCGAAGATGATCAGGTGGGCGGAAGTGATGGTGCTCATCAGCGGAGGAACCCTTCGTACTGGCGCTGCTGCAGCTGCGCCTCGATCTGCTTGACCGTCTCCAGGCCCACACCCACGATGATCAGGATCGAGGTCCCGCCGAAGGGGAAGCTGTTCTGGTTGACGTTGATCAGACGGAACGCGATGAGCGGGATCAGCGAGATGACCGCCAGATAGATCGCGCCCGGCACGGTGATCCGGGTGAGGACGTATTTGAGGTACTCGGCCGTGGGTCGCCCGGCTCGGATACCTGGGATGAAGCCGCCGTAGCGCTTCATATTGTCCGCGACTTCCTCCGGGTTGAAGGTGATCGAGACGTAGAAGAAGGTGAAGAAGAGGATCAGCACCGTGTACAGGACCATATAGACCCAGTGTCCGCCGGTGGCCAGATAGGTGTTGATCCAGTCCACCCAGCCGGGGTTGCGGCCGGTGGGGTTGGTGTTGAACTGGGCCACCATCATCGGCAGCGAGATCAGCGAGCTGGCGAAGATGACCGGGATGACATTGGCCATGTTGACCTTGATCGGGATGTATGTCGAGGTCCCGCCATACATCTGCCGGCCGACCATCCGCTTGGCGTACTGCACCGGAATGCGGCGCTGACTCTGCTCGACATAGACGACCGCGGCGATGATCAGGAAGCCGAGCGCGATCACGGTGAGGAAGGTGCCCCAGCCGTTCTGCTGGCGAATGCTCCACAGCGCGGTCGGGAAGCTCGCGGCGATCGAGGTGAAGATGAGGATCGACATCCCATTGCCGATGCCCTTGTCGGTGACCAGCTCACCGAGCCACATGATCAGACCAGTACCCGCGGTCAGCGTCAGCACCATGATCAGGATGGTGATCATCGAGTGGTCGACCAGGATGTCCGTGCACCCGGCGCCAAAGAGCGACGAGGGGTTCTGCGCGAAGGTGATCAGCGTCGAGGACTGCAGAACCGCCAGCCCTATGGTGAGATAACGCGTGTACTGCGTCATCTTCTGCTGACCGGCCTGCCCCTCCTTCTTGAGGGTCTCGAAGCGCGGAATGACCACGGTCAGCAGCTGCACGATGATGCTCGCCGTGATGTACGGCATGATCCCGAGCGCAAAGATCGTCAACTGCAGCAGCGCGCCACCACTGAAGAGATTGGCCAGGCCGAGGAAGCCACCGGTGGACGGTGCATTGTCCAGGCATTGGCGCACCGCGGTGTAGCTGACACCAGGCGTGGGGATGTGCGCACCCAGCCGGTAGAGCACGATGATGCCCAGCGTGAACAGCAGCTTCTTGCGCAGGTCGGGCGTCTTGAAGGCGCGTCCGAAGGCGGATAGCAACTCGGGTTCCCCTCCTGGGGCGGCGGGTGGGCCGCGGAATGGTCGTGCGACGCGGCGGTTGGTGCCGCCGGATGCAATCTAACCCGCGCGTGAGAGCGCCACGCGCGGGTGGGGTCGATACGCCCCGCTTAACGCGGTATGCCGTGAGGCGAGTTCCGTTCGGACTCGCCCCACGGCATACCTGCTCAAGCGGACGTTACGCGGCTCAGGCCGGGGTAACCGACCCGCCGGCGTTCTCGATCTTTTCCTTGGCGCTGGCGGAGAAGGCGTCCACGGTGACCTGCACCGCAACGCTGATCTCGCCGGTCCCCAGCACCTTGACCGGGGCGCCATCGCGCACCGCGCCCTTGGCGATGAGGTCATCGACCGTCACGGCGCCACCCTGCGGGTAGAGCGCGGACAGCTTGTCCAGGTTGACGACCTGGTAGGTCGTCTTGAACGGGTTCTTAAAACCGCGCAGCTTGGGCAGACGCATGTGGATGGGGGTGGACCCACCCTCGAAGTGCGCCGGCACCTGGTAGCGCGCCTTGGTGCCCTTGGTACCGCGACCGGCGGTCTTACCCTTGGAACCGTGACCGCGACCCACACGGGTCTTGGCGGTCTTGGCGCCGGGGGCGGGCCGCAGGTGGTGAACCTTCAGGGCGTGCGTCCCGGTGACGTTGGTCTCGGTCTGCTCGCTCATACTCACTCGACCTCCTCGACGGTGACCAAGTGGCGCACCGTCCGGACCATCCCACGAATCTCGGGACGGTCCTCCTTGACGACGACATCACCGATGCGCTTGAGGCCCAGGGTGCGCAGGGTCTCCCGCGCGCTGTGCTTCTCGCCGATGATGCCCTTGTTCTGGGTGACTTTCAGGCGCGCCATCACACGGCCGCCTTGGCTTCGGCCTGGGCGCGCAGCATGGCGGCCGGGGCAACCTGGTCCAGCGGCAGGCCACGACGAGCGGCGACTGCCTCCGGACGCTCCAGGCCCTTGAGGGCCGCCACCGTCGCGTGGACGATGTTGATGGAGTTGTCGGAGCCGAGCGACTTGCTGAGCACGTCGTGGATACCGGCGCACTCGAGGACCGCGCGCACCGGACCACCGGCGATCACACCGGTACCCGGAGACGCGGGGCGCAGCATGACCACGCCCGCGGCGGCCTCACCCTGGACGGGGTGCGGAATGGTGCCGGCGATCCGCGGAACCTTGAAGAAGGACTTCTTGGCTTCCTCGACGCCCTTGGCGATCGCGGCCGGGACCTCGCGGGCCTTGCCGTAGCCGACACCCACGGTGCCGTCGCCGTCGCCGACGATGACCAGGGCGGTGAAGCTGAAGCGACGACCACCCTTGACGACCTTGCTCACGCGGTTGATGGTGACCACGCGCTCCAGGTACTGGCTCTTCTCCGGGGCGTTGTCGCGGCGGTTGTCGCGACGGTCGCCGTCGCGGCCGCGGCGCTCGCCGCGCTCGTTGGTCC
>CAKZIH010000227.1 GCA_936931335.1 uncultured Nostocoides sp.
GCATCGCGTCATAGCCCGCGCTCTGGCGGGTCAAGTCGAAGCCGGTGCGCTTGCCCAGGCCGTGCACCAGCATGCGCAGCGGACGGCTGCGGGTGACCCGAGGATCCTTCTGCCGCAACGATCCTGCCGCGGCATTGCGGGGGTTGGCGAAGGGCGCCCGCCCCGCCTCGACCAGGGTGGCGTTGAGGTCGGCGAAGGCGGCCACCGGGAAGAAGACCTCGCCGCGGATCTCCACCAATTCCGGCACCGGGAACTCGGCGGTGCCCGTCAACTCGGTGGGCACCCCCTCGATGGTGCGCACGTTCAGCGTCACATCCTCGCCGGTGCGCCCATCGCCTCGGGTCAGGGCGCGGACCAGCCGGCCCTGCTCATACAGGAGATTGACCGCGAGCCCGTCGATCTTGAGCTCGCACAGGAAATGCACGTCCTCGCCGCCAAGGTCGCGCTCGACCCGGGCCGCCCATTCGCTCATCTCCTGCGGGCTGAATGCGTTGTCCAGACTGAGCATCCGCTCCAGATGGTCCACGGCCCGGAAGTCGGTGGCGAAGATCGCGCCGCCGACCTGCTGGGTGGGGCTGTCCGGGGTCCGCAGCTCCGGATGCGCCTCCTCCAGCGCCTGTAGCCGCCGAATCAACGCGTCATACTCCCCGTCGGAGATCGTCGGCGCGTCCTTGACGTGATAGGCGAACTGGGCGGCGCTCGCTTGTTCGGCCAGTTCGGCCCACTCGTGGCGGGCGTCCTGGGGCACCGGGTCGGCGGGAATCTCGGTCACGGCAGCATCCTGCCCCAGGGCACCGCCAGCCCACCCATAGCTCACCGGACAATCCGCCATCCATCGCTTGGGGCGGGGCGGGCGCCCGAGCGTGCACAATGTGCGGCAAGGCACGGGCATACGGGCTCGGCACAGTCCCCGGAGGGTCAACGATGACCAACCTCGCCAGCAATCTCACCGCGACCGCGAGCGCACATCCCGAGCGACCCATGCTTGCGCTCAACGGCCAGCATCTCTCGTATGCCGCGGTGGCCCAGCTCGTCGCCAAACTTGCCGGTGAGCTCAAGGCGGCCGGGATCGAGCCCGGCGACCGGGTGGCGCTGATCCTGCCGAATGTCCCGGCCTATCCGGTCACCTTCTTTGCCACGCTCGCCGCCGGCGGCATCGTGGTGCCGATGAACCCGCTGCTCAAGGCCGGGGAAATCGACTTCTTCTTCAGCAACTCCGGCGCGAAGATCGCCTTCGTCTGGCCCGACTTCGTCGACGAAGCCACCAAGGGCGCGGCCAATTCGGGCACGCGGATCATCCCGTGTGACCCGATGGGACCGGTCGCCGGGCAACTCGACAGCGCGGAACCGATCGCCGAGCCGCTGGAGCGCGCGGACGACGACACCGCGGTCATCCTCTACACCTCCGGGACCACCGGGCGGCCCAAGGGTGCCGAGCTGACCCACCGCAATCTGCACCTCAACGCCCAGCGCTGCGCCGAGACGATCCTGACGATCACCCCCAACGACGTGCTGATGGGATGTCTGCCCCTCTTCCACGTCTTCGGCCTGGTCGTCAGTCTGCAGGCCGCGGTGCTCACCGGCGCCTGCCTGGCGCTGATTCCCCGCTTCGATCCGGCCGCCGCGATGCAGACCATCACCAACGAGAAGGTGAGCGTGATGATCGGGGTGCCCACCATGTATGCCGCGATCCTGCACCACCCCGACTCGGACAACTGGGATGCCTCCAGCCTGCGCACCTGCGTCTCCGGCGGCTCGGCCATGCCGCACCAGGTGCAGGCAGCCTTCGAGGAGAAGTTCTCCTGCCAGGTGCTGGAGGGCTATGGCCTGTCCGAGACCTCGCCGGTGGCCTCGTTCAATATGCCGCACCTGCCGACCAAGCCCGGCACGATCGGCGTGGTCATCCCCGGCTGCGAGATGAAGCTCGTGGACGACGAGGGCAGGGACAGCGCCCCCGGTGAGGTCGGCGAGATCGCCATCCGCGGCGACAATGTGATGAAGGGCTATTGGGACAACCCCGAGGCGACCCAGGCCGCCATCCCCGACGGCTGGTTCCGCACCGGCGACATGGCCACGGTCGACGACGAGGGCTACTACACCATCGTCGACCGCAAGAAGGACATGATCCTGCGGGGCGGGATGAACGTCTACCCGCGTGAGGTCGAGGAACTCATCTACACCCACCCCGATGTGGTTGAGGTCGCCGTGGTGGCCATCCCCGATGAGCTCTATGGCGAGAATGTCGGCGCGGCGATCGTGCTGCGCGAGGGCGCCGAGGCGAGCATCGGGGACGTCAAAGCGTGGACCAAGGAGCGCATCGCGGCCTACAAATACCCCCGCTCGGTATGGCAGGTCGCCGAGCTCCCGAAGGGCCCGACTGGCAAGATCCTGCGCCGGGAGGTCAAGGCGCCGGCTGGCGAGGGCTGACCCCCCTCCCCCGGCCCGTGGCCCCGATCCGACGCGGGGCTCAGGCCCGCTTGGGAGTGCGGCTGACCAGCACCGCGGCGAGCAGCACAATCGCGAACCCGCCCAACTGGGCGGCACCGATGTGCTCACCGAGGACCAGCACCCCGAGCAGCACGGAGACCACCGGGATGAGGTAGGTGACGGTGGTGGAGACCACCGCGCCGGCGGCGCGGACCACGTCATACTGCAGCAGGTAGGCCAACCCGGTGCCGACGACCCCGAGCGCCAGGACGCACAGCAAGCCGGCCCAGACCGGGTATGGCTGGTTCCCCGGCTGCAGGGACCAGGGCGCGGCAACCTCGGGGCGCTCGATGAGCCACCAGATGAGCGCGACGGGGACCATGATCACGCTGCCGCAGAGCATCATCGCGGTCGGCTGGGCGAGCCCGCCGAGGTCGGCGTCGGCCAGGAAGCGGCGGTTGTAGGTCCAGCCGACGCCATAGCAACAGCCGGAGAGCACCACGATCAAAAACCCAATCGGATCGGGGCGGCCGCCGGCATTCCAGGGTTCGGCGATCACGATCACCCCGCAGAATCCCAGGGCTACCGCGAACAATTTCTCTCGTGTGGGCCGCTGCGCGGGCAGGAGCAGCAGGGTCATCACCACGGTGGCGATGGGTGTGGTGGCATTGCCGATCCCGGCGATCGCGGAGGCCACCCGGGTCTCCCCCAACACGAAGCCGGTGAACGGCAGCGCGGTGAGGAAGATCGAAGAGACGAAGATGTGCGCCCAGACCCGACGGCCGCGCGGCAGACGGCTACGGGTGACGCGGGCCAGGATCACCAGCACGGCTGCGGCCAGCAGGATGCGGGCGGTGGCGATCTGGATCGGGTGCAGCGCCGCCAGGCCCACCTTCATAAAGAGGAAGGAGGAGCCCCAGATGACCGCCAGGGTCAGGAATTTTACCTGCCAGGGAATGCCGGCGCGGCTCGATTCCGGAGCGGTCGGGGACACTGCGGCGGAAGAGATGTCGGCCGATTGATTCGCCGCGGTGCTCATGCCACAGCCTGGGCGAGTTCTTCGGCCGCGTCGCGGGTGGCCCGCTGGATGGCCCGCGCCTGGCCCACCGTGGCCCCGGCCAGCCCGCAGGCGGGGGTGAGGGTCAGGGCGGCCAGTTCGGCGCTGCCCAGGCCTACCGCCTCGGCGGCCGCGAGCACCCGACGTACCGCTCCGGTCACATCCGGGCTCACCGCGTCGGTGGCGAAGATCCCGGCATAGACGCCGATCCCTGACTCCAGGGCCACGGCGAGCGACTCCCATACGGCCGGGCGCGCCGCGGTGACATCGACGGCGAGCGCATTGGCGCCGCATTCACGCAGCAGCGGCAGGGGCGCGTCGTCGGCGCAGCAGTGCACGACGACCGGGACGTCCAGGGCGCCGCACACCTCGCGCAGCCCGTCCCGCACCAGGGCCGGATCGACGGCGCGCACCCGGCCGTAGCCGGAGGCGGTGGGCAACCGGCCGGCCAGGACGGCGGGCAGGGATGGTTCGTCGAGCTGCAGGATGAGTTGCGCGCCGGGCACCAGGCGGGTGACGTCGGCGGCATATGTGCGGATGCCCTCGGCGAGCGAGCCGTGCAGATCCCGGGTCGCGCCGGGATCGACCAGGGCGCGTTCACCGCGGGTCAACTCCAGGCCCGCCGCGAGGGTCCAGGGACCGGCAACCTGAAGCTTGAGGGGACCGGTATAGCCGTCATAGGCCTCCGCGAGTTCGTCGAGGTCCTCGCGGTGCAGGGCGGCGGTGCGCGCCGCGTCCCGGCCGGGCCGATCGACCAGCCGCCAGCCGCTGGGCTGCAGGTCGACGGCCAGGTCCACCAGCAGCCCGGCACCGCGGCCGAGCAGGTCGGCGCCGGGGCCGCGGCCGGGGGTCTCCGGCGCATACGGAATGCCGCTACCCTCCCCGTCGAGCAGCAGATCGCGGACCGTGATCACGGCCTCTCGGGCGCTGGATCCCGGCCAGGAGCCGATTCCGGTGGCGCGGATAGGCGCGCTCACGGGGCGGGGTGGGCCGCGACGAAATTCGCCACCGAAGCGGGCACCGGGCCCACCGACCACGGGGCGGCCTCGGGCTTGCCGGCGGTCAGGGCGAGCGGAATCACCCCGCACCACACGTCCACCGGCTCACCGGGGTCTCCCGGTAGGCCGTCGCGGCTCTTAAGCAGCCAGTTGTCCGCCTCGATCGCCAGGGTCAGACCCATGGTCGCGGCCTCCTCCTTGGCGGTGGAGGGGCGCACCTCGGCATTGCGCCCGGGGATGATGCCCTCGGTGATCTCGCGCAGCGCCTCGGTCCGCTCTTGCGCGCGCAGGGGCTGCAGCCGACCGCGGATCACCGCTGAACGGTAGTTCGCCGAGGATTCGAAGGTGCTCTCGGCGACCACCAGCCCGTCCACGGCGACCACGCAGAAGGCGGCGGGCGCCCCGGCGGCCACCTGGCGCAGGGCACCGGCGCCGGTAGAGCCATGCAGCAGGATCCGGTCGCCGTCGCGGCCATAGAGCATCGGCACCACCCACGGCTCGCCGTCCACCGTGGTGGCCAGCACTCCGACGAAACCGCTGTCCAGCAGCGCGTCCAGGTCCGCCCGATCCGCGCTTCCGCGCTCGGACATCCGGGTCAGCGAGGCGGTCGGTGGGGTGGCTTTGGGCGGCATACCGCCCATCTCATCACGCCGATCCGGGCGCCGTCGCGCGCGTATCGCGGACGCGCCGGGCGCCCTCAGGAGGCGGCGTCGGCTGCCGCGCGCGAGGCGGTGGCGATGGTCGCCGACCCAG
>CAKZIH010000228.1 GCA_936931335.1 uncultured Nostocoides sp.
GCGCCTGCGCCGCCGCTGAACCAATGTTGCCCGCGCCTCGGGCCCGCGCCATCGCGGCCGAGGCTCGATCCCCGCTGACCCGACGTCACCCCGCGGATCTGGGGCACGGCCGATTTCGCCGCGTGGCCAACTCCCGCTGCTGGGCCCGGCGCGCCCGACCAGGTAGTTTCGGCGCGTGAGCGAGATCCCCGGGTTCCATGCCGTGATCCCCGCGGGCGGGGCCGGCACCCGGCTGTGGCCGCTGAGCCGCGCCAGCTCCCCGAAGTTCCTGCGCGACCTCACCGGGGCGGGTTCGAGCCTGCTGCAGCAGACCTATGACCGGTTGACCCCCCTGGTCGGCGACCGGGTGCTGGTGGTCACCGGCGCCGCCCACGCGGACGCGGTGCGCGCCCAACTGCCGGCGCTGCCCGCCGAGGCGATCCTCGCCGAACCGTCCGCCCGCGATTCCATGGCCGCGATCGGCCTGGCCGCCGCCGTCCTGGAAGCCCGCGACCCCGACGCCATCCTCGGCAGCTTCGCCGCCGACCACATCGTCACCGACCTGGACAGCTTCCATACCGTGATCGGGGAGGCCGCGCAGCTCGCCGCGGCCGGTCACCTGGTCACCATCGGCATTACCCCGACGTATGCCGCTACCGGCTTCGGTTACATCCAATCCGGGCGCGCGGTGGCGGGCGCCCCGACCGCCCGGCATGTGCGTCAGTTCGTCGAGAAGCCCGACGCTGCCCGCGCCGCCGCCTATGTGGCCACCGGCGAATTCCGGTGGAACGCGGGGATGTTCGTCGTCCGGGCGGCGCGGCTATTGGACCTGCTCGGACAATGGCACCCTGACTTCGCGGCCACCCTGCGCGCCATCGCGGCCGAGCCGGAGCGGCTCGGGGACCTCTGGGACGACCTCCCGCGGATCGCGATCGACCACGCCGTCGCGGAACCCGCCGCCGACGAGGGCCAGGTGGTCGTGGTGCCCGGCCCCTTCGGCTGGGACGACATCGGCGACTTCGCCTCCCTGGACGCCATCCTGCCCACGCCGGCCGATGGCCCGACCGTGCTCGGCGACGCCGATGCCGTGTATGCCGTGGACGCCACCGGCCTGGTCGCCGCCCGCTCCGGTCGGGCGGTCGCCGTGGTCGGGATCGCGGATGTGGTGGTCGTGGACACCCCCGAAGCGCTGTTGGTGACCACCCGCGAACGCGCCCAGGACGTCAAGCGCATCGTCGAGGCCCTGCGGGACGCCGGCCGCACAGACCTGCTCTGAATCCGAACCGCGCCGGGCGAGCCCGGCCGGCACCCGCCCCGGCCAGCACCAGCGTCGCCAGCGTCTCGACCCCGAGACGGCGACATCACCCGGTTGTCCGAATGGCGTGGGACCACCCCGCCGTCGCGGGCCCGGGGATAGCATTCCCGGCACAATGACCCCCGCCGTACTCTCCGATTTCTGCGCTGCCGTCGAGGCTCGCGACCATGACCTGGTTGCCCTGCGGCGCGACATCCACCAACACCCTGAGCTGAGCCACCAGGAGCACCGGACCACCGCGCTGCTCGCGGACCTGTGCGAGCGCGAGGGGATCCGACACCGGCGCCTGCCCAGCACCGGCCTGATCGCCGACATCGGCCCGCAGGATGCGACCTACCGGGTGGCCATCCGCGCCGACATCGACGCCCTCCCGGTCCGCGAGCGGACCGGGCTCGACTTCGCCTCCATCTCCCCGGAGGTCTGCCACGCGTGCGGGCACGACGTGCATACGTCGGCGGTCTTCGGTGCGGCGCTCGGGGCGGCGGCGGTCACGCCATACCTGCAGCAGGCGAATGCGGCGGTGCGGATCCTCTTCCAGCCGGCCGAGGAAGCCATCCCTGGCGGCGCCGAGGAAATCATTGCCAATGGCGGCCTGAGCGGGGTGGACACGGCCTTCGCCGTGCACTGCGACCCGAGCCTCGAGGTGGGGCAGATCGGGCTGCGCGAAGGGGCGCTCACCGCCGCCTGCGACCGGGTCAAGATCTCGCTCAAGGGCCGCGGCGGGCACACCTCGCGCCCGCACCTGACCGAGGACCTCACCTTCGCCCTGGCCAAGGTGGTCACCGACGTCCCGATGCTGCTGTCCCGCCGCGTCGACCCGCGCGCCGCCGCGCTCATCGTCTGGGGCCAGGTGCACGCCGGGCGCACCGGCAATGTCATCCCCTCCACCGGCGAATGCGAGGGCACCCTGCGCATCCTCGACGCCGAGGTATGGAGCACCCTCGGCCCCCTGCTCACCGAGATCGTCGCCGAGGTCACCGCGCCTTTCGGTGTGCAATTCGAACTCGACCATGAGCCGGGAGTGCCGCCGGTGGTCAACTCCGCGGCCGGGATCGCCGCGCTGCGCTCGGCGACCGAATTCGCTGGGCTGGCCGCGGTGCCCACCTCCCAGTCGATGGGCGGGGAAGACTTCGCCTGGTACCTGCACCACGTGCCGGGGGCGATGGCCCGTCTGGGCACCCGCGCGCCGGGCGGACGGACCTACGACCTGCATCAGGGCGACCTGATCGTCGACGAGCAGGCGATCGGCCACGGTGCCCGCCTGCTCGGCGCGGCCGCGCTCGGCGCCATCGCGCGGCACCGGGAGGCCACTCCCGCCCCGGACGGGGCCCGCGTCCCGACCGCCTGACAGTCCCGACTTCGTAACATTGGTCACGGCCGGGCCACAGGTATGCAGCCACAGGCGTCGGCGCGGTTTATCCTCTCCCATCAGTGGGCGCAAGCGCGCCTGGTCACCAAAGAAATGAGGAGAGCACCTTGCGTCAATTGATGAAGGTTGCCGCGGTCGTATCGGCCAGCACCCTGGCCCTGACCGCATGTGGGTCCGAGACCAGCAAGGAAGGTGACTCGACCACCTCGACCACCTCCGCCGGCGCCACGGACAGCTCGAGCAGCAGCTCCACCAGCTCGGACACTTCGTCCGCCCCCGCCGCCGAATCCGATGTCAAGGTCGGTATGGCGTATGACGTGGGTGGCCGAGGCGACCAATCCTTCAATGACGCCGCCGCCGCCGGTCTGGACAAGGCCAAGAGCGAGTTCGGTATCGAGACCAAGGAAGCCACCGCGGTCAACGGCGAGAACGAGGCCGCCCGCGAGGAGCGTCTCAACCAGCTCGTCGACGCCGGCTACACCAACATCATCGCCGTCGGTTTCGCCTACGCCGAGTCGGTCGGCAAGGTGGCCAAGGAGAACCCGGACGTCCACTTCGCGATCATCGACGACGCCTCCGAGGCCTCGGCTGGCGACAACGTCGCCCAGCTGACCTTCGCGGAGAACGAGGGCTCCTTCCTCGTCGGCGCCGCCGCCGCGCTCAAGACCAAGACCGACAAGCTCGGCTTCGTCGGTGGCGTCAATGTGCCACTGATCAACAAGTTCGAGGCGGGATTCGAGGCCGGCGCCAAGGCGGTCAACCCCAAGATCGAGATCGAGTCCACCTACCTCACCCAGCCGCCGGACTTCAGCGGCTTCGGTGACCCGGCCAAGGGCAAGACCGCGGCCGAGGGCATGTTCGACAATGGCGCGGACATCGTCTACCACGCCGCCGGTGGCTCCGGTGCCGGTGTCTTCACCGCCGCCAAGGCGGCCAAGGGCTGGGCCATCGGTGTCGACTCCGACCAGGCGCTGACCGCCGAGGAAGGCGTGCGCGACGTCATCCTCACCTCGATGCTCAAGAAGGTCGACGTGGCGGTCTACGACTACCTCAAGAAGACCACCGAGGGTGCGGCCCCGGCCGGCAATGTCGTCTACGACCTCAAGGCGGACGGGGTTGGCTACGCCACCACCGGCGGCAATGTCGACGACATCAAGGACAAGCTCGAGGACTACAAGGCCAAGATCGTCTCGGGCGAGATCAAGGTTCCCGACAGCAAGTAACCCCCGCACGTATGACGTCGCTGCCGCCGCCCCGAGATCCGGGCCGGCGGCACGGCATACGTCATACGGCATACGTCATGGGCCGGGGTCCGGTGACCGAGTACGGTTCACCTGGGCCCCGGCTCGCTGACCACCGGCAGGAGCGCTGCGGGAGCGGCGATTCGGCGTCAGACCGGCGCCGGTCGCATCGTCGCGGCCATGAGTATGAGGAGGCTGCGCCATCACCGCCACCGCCGAACCCGAGGCAGGCTCGTCCAGCCTGGCCGTCGAGGTCTCCGGGATCACCAAACGGTTCCCGGGGGTCGTTGCCAATAAGGACATCACCTTCGCCGTGCGCCGCGGCACCGTGCACGCCCTGATCGGGGAGAACGGCGCCGGCAAGTCCACGCTGATGAAGATCCTGTATGGCGTGCAGCGGCCCGACGAGGGCACGATCAGTGTCGATGGGCGCGAGGTCAACCTGCACAGCCCCTCCGATGCGATCTCCGCCGGCATCGGGATGGTCTTCCAGCACTTCATGCTGGCCGACAATCTGACCGTCCTGGAGAATGTCGTCCTCGGCGCGGAGCGCTTGCACGGCATCGGCGGCGGCGCCCGAGCGGAGATCAAGCGCATCTCCCGGGAGTTCGGGCTCGGGGTGGACCCGGATGCGCTGGTTGCCGATCTCGGCGTGGGGGACCGGCAGCGGGTGGAGATCCTCAAGGTGCTCTACCGCGGCGCCAAGATCATCATCCTGGATGAGCCCACCGCGGTCCTGGTGCCCCAGGAGGTCGACGAGCTCTTCGGCAACCTGCGCGAGCTCAAGGCCGAGGGCCTGACCGTCATCTTCATCTCGCACAAGCTCGACGAGGTGCTCTCCGTCGCCGACGCGATCACGGTGATCCGCCGCGGCACGACGGTGGCCTCGGTCGATCCGCATACCGTGAACGCCCGTCAGCTCGCCGAACTCATGGTCGGCTCCGAGCTGCCCACCCCGGAGACCACCGAGTCGACGGTGACAGACCGGGTGCTGATGTCCTTGCGGGACATCACCATGCTCGGCGGCGAGGGCCGCAATCTGCTCACCGATATCGACCTGGACATCCACGCCGGCGAGATCGTCGGCATCGCCGGGGTCGAGGGCAATGGTCAGGCCGAACTGGTCGAGGTGATCATGGGCATGCGCGAGCCGTCGGCCGGCACCGTGCATCTCGAGGCCACCGATATCTCCTCCTGGCAGACCCGGGAGATCCGGGAAGCCGGGGTCGGCTATATCCCCGAGGACCGCCACCGGCATGCGCTGCTGTTGGAAGCTCCGTTGTGGGAGAACCGAATCCTGGGCCACCAGACCCAGGAGCCCAATATCCGCGGCCCGCTCATCGACGCCGCCGCCGCCAAGGCCGACACCGAACGCATCGTGCGTGAGTATGACGTGCGCACCCCCTCTATCTATGTCACCGCGGCCTCGCTCTCCGGTGGCAACCAGCAGAAGCTGATCGTCGGGCGGGAGATGAGCCACCACCCCAAGGTGCTGGTGGCCGCCCACCCGACCCGCGGCGTCGACGTGGGCGCGCAGTCCTCGATCTGGGACCTGATCCGCGACGCTCGCCGCGAGGGCCTCGGGGTGCTGCTCATCAGCGCTGACCTGGAGGAACTGATCGGGCTCTCGGACACCATTCATGTCATCCTGCGCGGCCGGCTCACCGGGCAGTTCGACCCGGACACGGTGACCAGTGAGGACCTGGGTGCGGCGATGACCGGCGCGGGCGCCCAGGACGACATACCGACGGCTCCCATGGACCGTCAGGACCTGCAGGAGGGGCGATGAGAAGCTTCGACGTCCGGCGGATCGGGCTGTCCATCGCCGCCCCGATCCTTGCGCTGCTGGTGGCCTTCGCGCTCACCTCGCTGGTGCTGATGGCCCTGGGCGACCCGGTGCGCGATGTCTGGATCACGATCCTGTCCAAGCCGCGCCCGCGCCAGATCACCAATATCGTCAACGGCGCGATCGTGCTCTATCTGTCGGCGATCGCGGTGGCCGTCGGCTTCCGGATGAACCTCTTCAACATCGGGGTCGACGGGCAGTACCGGGTGGCCTCCTTCGCCGCCGCGGTCTTCGCCGGTCAGGCATGGCTGCCGGGCTGGCTCAACATCATCGTGGCCATCCTGGTCGCCATGGTGGCCGGCGGATTCTGGGCGAGCATCGCGGCATACCTCAAGGTCACGCGCGGGGTGAGCGAGGTGATTTCCACGATCATGCTCAACGCCATCGCCACCGGCCTGGTGTCCTGGCTGCTGCTCAAGGTCGCGGTGCGCAAGAAGGGCTCGAATGCGATCAGCACCCAGGTGATCCCGGAGTCCTCGCAGTTGGAGGGCTGGAAGCTGATCCCCGGCGCCAGCAACCGCATCTACACCCTGCTGGTGCTCGCCGTGCTCGTCGGTTTCCTCTATTGGTTCGTGTTGGGCAAGACCCGGTTCGGCTTCGACCTGCGCGCCACCGGCCGCTCGGAGAGTGCCGCCGTCGCCAGCGGCGTCAAGGTCAAGCGCATGGTGATGACCTCGATGATCGCCTCGGGCGCGCTGGCCGGCCTGGTCGGTATGCCGCTGCTCTTCGGCCAGGACCACTCCTATGGCACGACCTTCCAGGCGGGGCTGGGTTTCGCCGGCATCGGGATCGCGCTGCTGGGCCGCAATCACCCGGTCGGTATCGCCTTCGCGGCGCTGCTGTGGAGCTTCCTGGACACCCAGGCGAACGCCCTGCAGATCCGTGCCGGGGTCGCCTCCGAACTCGTCTACATCATCCAAGGCATCATCCTTTTCGCCGTTGTCATCGCGTATGAGGGTGTGCGCCGCCTCGATCTGCGCCTAGAGCAGCAGAAGGTCGCCCGGGAGCTGGCCGCGCAGCGCGGCGAGCGCGCGGTGGAAGGAGCGACGGTATGAGCACCGCGGTCACCTCTTCGTCCGGTATGCCGGGTACTCGCCCCGATCCGAATGCCGCGGGCGGTGCCGGCCGGGCCTGGCTCGCCAATCGTTGGGCGCGGTGGGGGATGCTGGCCCTCGGCGGTCTGCTGGTGCTCTCCACGCTGCGCGTGGTCACCGGCGCCAACGACCTGGATTCCAGTGGCGCGATCGCCGCAGCATTCGGCCTGGCGGTCCCGATCGCGCTCGCCGGTCTCGGTGGTCTGTGGTCCGAACGCGCCGGCGTGGTCAACATCGGGCTTGAGGGAATGATGATCCTCGGCACCTGGTCCTCGGCGTTTTGTGCCTTCCACTGGGGCCCGTGGGTGGGTCTGCTCGGTGGCGCGCTCGGCGGCATGGTCGGTGGGCTCATCCACGCGATCGCCACCGTCTACTTCGGCGTCGACCACATCGTCTCCGGGGTCGCGCTGAACATCATCGGCCTGGGCGTAGCGAAGTACCTGGCCTCACGGTTTTTCGCCGAGCTGCCGGGCGGCGGGCCGACGCAGTCGCCGCCGCTGCCGAGCCCGCCGCGGCTGTCCATCCCCGGGATCGGCGATCCGCTGCTCACCCTGGAGCGCAAGCACATCTTCCTGGTCTCCGACCTGGCTGGGATCGTGCGCGGCCTGACCATCAATGTGTCGGTGCTGACCCTGATCACCCTGGGGCTCTTCGTGGCGACCTGGTGGATCCTGTGGCGCACGGCATTCGGGCTGCGCCTGCGCTCGGTGGGTGAGTCGCCGGTGGCGGCCGAGTCGCTCGGTGTGAACGTCTATCGCTACAAGTTCTTGGCCGTGCTGGCGTCCGGCTTCTTCGCCGGGCTGGGTGGCGCCTTCCTGACCATGGTCGCCTCGAACCTGTTCCGCGACGGGCAGACCAGTGGCCGCGGATATATCGGTCTGGCCGCGATGATCTTCGGCAACTGGCGCCCGGGCGGTCTGCTCGCCGGGTCCGCGCTCTTCGGCTTCACCGACGCCACCCGCCTGCGCGGCGGCACCGGGGTGCACGCCACCCTGTTGCTGGTCGCGGTGCTGATGTTGCTGATGGGTCTGTGGCAGCTCTTCCGCCGGCGGCGGGTGCTGCAGGGCATCGTGTCGATCGCCTTCGCCGGGCTGGCCGCCTGGTGGTACTTCGGTAGCGACTCGGTCCCGGGTGAGCTGGCCAGTACCCTGCCCTATGTGACGACCCTGCTGGTCCTCGCCTTCGCCGCGCAACGCCTGCGGATGCCGGCCGCGGACGGCCAGATTTATCGTAAGGGCGGCCATTAGCCGCCCGCCCGCCGGCGCGGGGGACTCCGCGACCAGCGATGGGATCGATTGGGAGGGCCTGCGCCGGGCCGCGGTCGAGGCGGCGGCGCGCGCATACTGCCCGTACTCGGGGTTCCCGGTCGGCGTGGCCGGGGTGACCACCGACGGGCGGATGTTCACCGGCTGCAATGTGGAGAACGCCGGGTATGGCGTGGGGTTGTGCGCCGAATGCGGCCTGGTGTCCGCGCTGCACATCGGTGGCGGCGGGAAATTCGCGGCGGTCTATTGCGTCGGTGGTGACGGGCAGGCGCTGATGCCGTGCGGGCGCTGCCGGCAACTGTTGTGGGAGAACGGCGGCGCGGACTGCCTGCTGATGACCCCCGAGGGCATCCTGGCGATGACCCAGGTCTTGCCCCAGGCGTTCGGGCCCGAGGATCTGAAGACGCGCTCCGGCCGCTGAGCGCCGCCGTATGCAGATCCCATTGGACATCGGTGTCGTCGCCGAGTTCATGAACGCGGGTCGCTGACCCGGGGCGGTCAAGCGGCTGCGCGCACGGCTTCGACGATGATGAGCGCGGCAAGCGCGAGGTACACCGTCGCCGCGAGATAGCTCAGCGTCGCCTGCGCGCCAGGGCGATTGACGAAGCGGCTGTTCAGGGTGCCCGCGCATACCCCGACCGCGCCATAGAGCACGACCTCGGTCGCGACATTCACCGCCCCGAGCATGGCCAGTTGCGCCTGGACGTGTTCCGCGTGCCCCACGAAGCGGGGCAAGACGGCCACGAAGAAGAGGATCAACTTCGGATTGGTCAGGCTCACCAGCAGGCCCCGCAGATACCACCGCCCGTCGGTCGCCCCCTCGGCGGCGGTGCCGCCGGCGCGAGCGTGCCGCACCGTGGTGACGGCCAACCAGAGCAGGTATGCCGCCCCGCCCAGCTTCACGACGGTCAGCGCACCCGGGTGGTCCGCGGCCACCCGGCCGAGGCCAAGGACGGCGGTGGCGGCATACACGCTCATACCG
This sequence comes from uncultured Nostocoides sp., assembly GCA_936931335.1. Taxonomy (GTDB): domain Bacteria; phylum Actinomycetota; class Actinomycetes; order Actinomycetales; family Dermatophilaceae; genus Nostocoides_A. Next base: position 9,092 of record CAKZIH010000228.1, read on the forward strand.
GTGCCGATCCCCAGGATGGCACGCACCGCGGCGGCGCGGCCGCCCTTCAGCCCGACCGCGAGCAGGTACATCATGTCCGGCCCGGGCGGGGCCAGGAAGACCAGGATGACCGCCAGGAATCCCGGGAGCACGGAGAAGTCGAGCATCAGCCCGCGGGCCTTTCGATTGATCAGATGGAACCGTCTTAGCCGGTTCCACTCTAACGGGAGTGGTCGCACCTCGGATCGGTATGGTGGGTCGATGTCCCGCGCGCAGGTCGATGGCTTCCGGACCGGCGAGGTGCTGGCCACGGTGTTCACCGGGACGCTGACGGAGCGGCGAGGTGCTGCGGTCGAGCACTTGCCGACCCCGCAGCGGCTGCTCGACTGGCTGGCCGTGAATGGCCTGGCCGTCGCGCGCTGCACCGCCAGGGAGCACCAACAGGCCCTGCAGTTGCGAGAGGCGATTCATCTCGCCGCGACCGCGGTGGCGACGGGATCATCGCTGCCGGCGGAAGCGGTCCGGGTGATCAACGAGGCCGCCGGGAATGGCCGGGCCGGGGCTCAACTGAGTCCGGAGGCGGAGCGCACCTGGAGTCTGGGCGGGCCGAGAGCGCCGGGTGTCGTCGATGCCCTCGCGGTCATCGCGGCGGACGCGATCGCGGTCCTGAGTTCGGGCGCCCGGCTCGCCCTGTGCGCATCACCGTCGTGTCGCGCGGTTTTCGTCGACACCAGCCACAGCCGGAGCCGCCGCTGGTGCGATATGAACACCTGCGGCAACAAACTCAAGAAGGCCCGCTATCGAGGGCAGAGTGCAGCCGATCCGGTCACGTGAATGCCAGCGCCGGTCTCTCGGACAGGCGGAGACCACGCGTCGTCACTCACGCCCGCCGAGGGGTTCAGACCAGGTCGCGCCGCCGCTCCGGCCGCTGACCGCCGCCGTACGCTGACCCCATGGCTGCAACGTCCCCCGAGGAACGTCTGCGGATCGCTCTCGAGATGGCCGATCTCGGAGTGGAGATGACCCGGGCTCGGTTGCGGCGCGAAAACCCCGATCTCGACGAGACCGGACTGCTGCGCGCGATCGAGGAGTGGTTGCATGACCGTCCCGGTGCGCCCTTCGGTGACTGCCCTGGACGGCTCTCCACGCGGACGATTGAGACCGGGCCAGCGTGACTGGCGCCCTGCTCGCCTCGCTGACGGAGGTTGCCCGCGATCTCGAACTCATCGGTGCCCGATGGGCTTTGATCGGGGGCTTTGCCGTCTCTGCGCGCGCCGAGCCGCGGTTCACTCGCGACGTGGACATCTGCGTGGTCGCCGAGAGTGACACGAGCGCGGAACTGCTCACCCAGGCACTGCTGGGACTCGGCTACACCGTGGACGCGCTAGTCGAGCACGAGAGGGTGGGTCGCCTCGCGACGGTCCGGCTGGTCTCACCCATTCCCGGTGGTGTCCTCGTCGATCTGCTCTTCGCCTCCTCCGGTATCGAGGATGAGATCGTCTCGTCCGCCGACGAGTTGGAGATCGCCGCGGACCTGGTCGTCCCGGTTGCGACAGCCGCCCACCTTGTCGTCCTCAAGCTGCTTGCGCGAGACGACCGGACCCGACCGCAGGATCAGATGGATCTGCTTGCCCTTCGCCGGACACTGTCGCCCGACGACGAGGCCGAGGTGAGGCGGTGCTCGGCGTTGGTGACCAAGCGCGGCTTCAACCGGGACCGCGACCTCACCGCGGCCGCGCAGGCCTATTTGGCTGACGACGCCGGTGCAGTCAGCTCCTGAGCGTCGATCGCGGCGAGCTGATCGACGGCCCGATCCCACCTCGCGAGGCGCGGATGCCTCGAGCCGGGTCGTCAGGCCGCAGCCGGGTCGCGCGGAAGCAGGCTCGGGCGGTCGGGGGTAGCCAGGGTGAGGATGGCCTCGGCGACCATCTCGTGGCCGCGCAGTTCCTCGCCGAGCCGGTCCAGGGTGACGGCGAGTTCGTGCTCGGGATGGTCACCGGTGAGGTCGACGGCGGCGATCAGGAAGACGGTGTCCGGTCCGACCCATTCCAGGAAGAGATAGGTGACGCGGTCGATCTCCGGGTGGGCGAGCAGCGCCCGGAGCACCTTGTCCTGCTGGGCCGGGCTGACGACCTGACCGTTGAGGAAGGCCCGGTTGCGGTTGATCAGCACGACAGCGACCACGCCCAGCAGCACCCCGACGAGGATCGATCCGATCGCGTCATAGGCGGCATTGCCGGTCAATTGGTGCAAGCCGATGCCCGCACCCGCGATCAGCAAACCGATCAACGCGGCGCTGTCCTCGGCGAAGACGGCGCGCAGGGTCGGGTCGGGGGTGGACCAGACATACCGCAGGCCGGAGATGCCCCGGCGCCGGGCGGCGGTGCGGGCCTGCCGGTAGGCCTGCAGCCAGGAGACGCCTTCCAGGGCGAATGACAGGCCGAGGACCGCATACGCCCAGCCGTAATCGGCGGCCTCTTCCGGATGTTGCAGCGAGCCGATCCCGTGCCAGATCGACACCAAGGAGCCCGCGCTGAACAGCCCGAACGCGGCGAACATCGACCAGATGTAGGCCTCGCGACCGAAACCGAGGGGATGGTTCTTGTCGCGCGGGTGGTCGGAGCGGCGCTCGGCGATGAGCAGGAAGACCTCGTTGCCGGCATCCGCCCAGGAGTGCGCCGCCTCGGCGACCATGGACGCCGATCCGGTGATCAGGGCGACCACGCTCTTGGCGACCGCGATCAGGGCGTTCGCGCCGAGGGCGACGAGCACCGTGAGCAGGGTGCCGCCACCCTTCTTCTCGCCGTCCTCGCCGCCCTCTGCCGAGGCGCTATCCCGGCCGAAGTCCGAGAACCTCGTGGGCTGCGCGTCGGCGGCACCGCCGGTGGGTGACTCGGCGGGAGTGGACGGCATACCGCAATTGTCTCCCGGACCGGTGCCGGGTCGGGACCGGGCGGACGCACCAATCGTCCCCGGACGCACTACTAGCTGCGTCCCTAGCCCGTATGTGCGTCCCCCCGCCCAGCCAAGTACCTGACCCGTGCGTGGTGGCCGCCCGTCGCCAGCTTCTTGTCGCAGGTCACCAGGGGTGCGTCGAGCGCCTCCCCCAAGGCGAGATAGAACGCGTCGTAGCTGGTGAACTGATGACGCAGGCGCCATACCCGCTCGCGCAGCGGCTCAAGTTCGTACCGCACGATGGTGAAACTCCAGTAGTCATCCAGGGCCTGCTCCGCTCGGCTACCCGTCAGCGAGCGACCCAGTTCCAGGCCTCGGAGGACGGAGTTGACCCCGATGTCGAGCAAGCTCGGTGCATGGATCTCCCCGGCCAAGGCGTCGAGGAGTTCGTCAGCGGGGTCACGCCCCACCAAGGCCTCGACCATGGCTGAGGCGTCGAGGACGATCACGGTCGACTCGCTCGCAGTTCATCGAGGATCCTGTCGGCCAGCACCCCCTCGGCTCGGTCGTGGGCGCGCAGCCGCGCCGCAATCTCCGCATTGGTCGGCCGCGCGGCGAGGGCAGCCAACTGGGCGCTGACATACATGGACAACGACTGGCCTTGGGCCGCGGCGCGCCGCTTGAGTGCGTCGGCGACCTCTTGCGGGACATCGCGGATGTAGAGCGTCGTCATATTCCCCCATGCTAGCGATCTGCAAGCACCGGAGTATGCACGAGAATGCCGCCATGAGTGAAGCCTTCGACGCCGTCGACGTGATCATCGCCAAGCGCGACCGCGCGGAACTGAGCGATGAGCAGATCCGGTGGGTGATCGACGCATACACCCGCGGGGTGGTCGCCGAGGAGCAGATGTCGGCGCTCAATATGGCGGTGCTGCTCAATGGCATGTCGCGCCGCGAGATCGCGACCTGGACCTCGGCGATGATCGCCAGCGGCGAGCGGATGGACTTCTCGAGTCTGAGCCGGCCCACCGCCGACAAGCACTCGACCGGGGGAGTGGGCGACAAGATCACCCTGCCGTTGGCGCCGTTGGTGGCGGTCTTCGGGGTGGCGGTGCCGCAGCTGTCCGGGCGGGGACTCGGGCACACCGGCGGGACCCTGGACAAGCTCGAGTCGATCCCCGGTTGGCGGGCCGCGCTGTCGAATGACGAGATGCTCGCCCAACTCGAGGACGTGGGCGCGGTGATCTGCGCCGCCGGCGCCGGCCTGGCTCCCGCCGACAAGAAGCTCTATGCGCTGCGGGATGTCACCGGGACCGTCGAAGCGATCCCGCTCATCGCCAGTTCGATCATGTCCAAGAAGATCGCCGAGGGTACCGGCGCGCTAGTGCTCGACGTCAAGGTCGGCTCGGGTGCGTTCATGAAGACCCTGGACGACGCCCGGGAACTGGCCCGGACCATGGTCGACCTGGGCACCGACGCGGGTGTGAAAACCGTTGCCCTGCTGACGAATATGGACATCCCGCTGGGCCTGACCGCGGGCAATGCGCTGGAGGTGCGCGAGTCGGTCGAGGTCCTCGCCGGCGGCGGGCCCAAGGATGTCGTCGACCTGACCGTCGCCCTGGCCCAGGAGATGCTCGCGGCGGCCGGCCGGGATGGCGAGAATGTCGCGGCGGCGCTGCTGGACGGCCGGGCCATGGACGTCTGGCGCCGCATGATCGCCGCCCAGGGCGGCGACCCGGACGCGGAGCTGCCGGTGGCCCGGCATACCCAGGAGATCAGCGTCCCGGCGGACGGGGTGCTCACCCGCCTCGACGCCTATGCGGTTGGCGTCGCGGCCTGGCGCCTGGGCGCCGGCCGGGCGCGCAAGGAAGACCCGGTGCAGGCCGGCGCCGGGGTCGAATGGCATGTCCGGCCGGGGGATGCGGTGCGCGCCGGCGAGCGGCTGATGACGCTGCATACGGACACTCCGGAGCGCTTCGAGCGGGCGCTGGACGCGCTGGCGGACGCCTGGCAGGTGGAGCCCGAGGCCGCCGCCGGTGTCCCCGGTGAGTTGATCCTCGAGCGGATCGCGTGACGGCTAACCGGGAAGAAGGACTGCAGCGATGACGGGTTCGGACGAGGCGCGGGCGGCATACCAGCTCGGGGAGGCGCACGAGGAGGCGGGGCGGGCTGCGGAGGCGCGAGCGGCATACCTGGCGGTGTTCGACTCCGGCGACCCGGAGTGGGCGCCGCGGGCCGCGGTCGCTCTCGGTATCGATGCCCAGCAGGCCGGCGACCTGGACGAGGCACGGCGCTACTACGACTCCGCCATCGAGTCCGGACATCCCGATCACGCGTTCATGGGCGCCTTTGCCCTGGGCATGCTGGAGGAGGGAGAAGAGCGCGACGAGCAGGCCTATGCCGCCTATCGTCGCGCGCTGGATTCCGGGCACGCCGAGTGGGCGCCGCGGGCCGCCGCGCAACTGGGCATGTTCGCCTTGGAGGCCGGGGACGTTGATGGAGCGCGGGCGCTCTATGCCCAGGCCATCGCGTCGGCAAACGAGGACGCCCTGCCCGCCGGGGCTATCGGTCTGGCGCTGCTCGAGGATCATCTGGAGCAGCTCGATGAGGCGCGGGCCGCCTACCAGCTCGCGATCGACTCCGGGCACGCCGAGTGGGCGCCGACCGCCGCCATGGCGCTCGCCACCCTGGAGGATCGGACGGGCCGACTTGACGAGGCCATTGCGGCCTGGGAGTTCGCCGCAGCCTCCGACCACTCCGACTACGCCGCGGCGGCCATCTATTTGCTGGCGGAGAAGGATCTGGATGCGGGCCGCGTGGATGAGGCCCGGGCCCGCTACCAGCGGTTGATCGCCGACGGCGGGCCCGGCCAGGCGCACAGAGCGCTCACCCACCTCGGCGCGCTGGAGCAGACGGAGGATCGGTTCGAGGAGGCTCGCGCCGCCTATCGGCAGGTGATCGATTCCGGCGATCCGGAGTGGGCGCTGACGGCCGCCGGCAACCTCGGGGCCCTGGAGCATGCCGCCGGGCGCAGCGACGAGGCGCGGGCGGCCCTGTGGCTGGTGATCGACTCCGGCGACCCTGAACACGTCCCCAGCGCGGCCGCCGGTCTCGGCCGGCTGGAGCAGGAGGCCGGCCGGGCGGCGGAGGCGCTCACGGCATACCGGCTGGCACTGGATTCCGGTCACGAGGACTATGCGCCGGAGGCCGCGGTGGCGATCGGTGATCTGCAGGCGGCCGCGGGTGATGTCCCCGCAGCGCGGGCGGCATACCAACGAGCGCTGGATTCCGGCCACGAGGACTATGCACCGCAGGCCGCGGTGGCGATCGGCGATCTGGAGACGGACGGCGGCCACCTCCAGGAGGCGCGCGCTGCCTATCGGGTGGCGGTGGATTCGGGGCACGCCGAGTATGCGGCGGAGGCAGCGATGGCCCTCGGTGTGCTCGAGCACGACGCGGGCGAGTTGGACGCGGCCCGGGCGGCATACCGGATCGCCATCGATGCTGGCGATCCGGAGTGGGCCGCCACCGCGGCGCTGTCGCTCGGGCATCTGGAGGTCGAGTCCGAGCAGCAGGATGCGGCACTCGCGGCCTATCGCATGGCGGTCGAGTTGGACCATGCGCCGCGGTCGCTCCAGGCGCTGGTCAACGTCGGGGATGTGCACCGGCGAGCACGGCGGTTCGATGCGGCTCGCGCCGCATACGAGCAGGTCATCGCGTCCGGGGACGAGGACTGTCTACCGATGGCGCGGGTGCGATTGGGCTGGCTCGAGACGGCGGAGGGTCACCCCGAACAGGCTCGGCTGTGCTATCAGGCGGCGCTCGCGTCCGCGCACCCCGAGCATGC
>CAKZIH010000229.1 GCA_936931335.1 uncultured Nostocoides sp.
GGCGGTCTGGTCGTCGTCGGCGGTGGTAGGTCCGCTCGATCCAGGTGACGATCGCCAGGCGGAGCTCGGCTGGGGTGTTCCAGCGGCGACTGTTGAGGACGTCCTTGTGCAGGAGCGCGAAGAAGCTCTCCATGGCCGCATTGTCCGCGCTTGAGGCGACGCGTCCCATTGAGCCGGCGAGGCCGTGTCGGTGCAGGGTGGCCAGGTAGGGGCGGGAGCGGAATTGGCTGCCTCGGTCGGCGTGGACCACGCAGCCGGCGATGTGGTCGCGGCCGCGGCGAGCCACAGCCATCTCCAGGGCATCGACCGCTAGGGCTGAGGGCATCCGGTCACTAATCGAGTAGCCGACGATCCGGCGCGACCAAACATCCTTGACCGCGCACAGGTACAGCTTCCCCTCGCTCGTGGGGTGCTCGGTCAGGTCGGTCAACCACAGCCGGTTGGGCCCGGGCGCGGTGAAGTCCCGCTCGACGAGGTCGTCGTGCACCGGCGGGCCTGGCTTCTTTCACCGGCCCCGGGTGCGGGCGTGGGCGGACACGATCTGTGCGTGGGAGCAGATCTTCCACACCCGCCGCTCGGAGAGTTCGTGGCCGGCCGCGGTGAGTTCGTCGGCGATGAACCGGTACCCAAACCCGGGATCGTTGCGGGCAACCGCATAGGCAGCGTTCGTCGCGTACGCGTCGACCAGGTCCCGTTCGCTGACCGGGTTGGCGCACCAGGCATAGAACGCTTGCGGGGAGAACTTCAGCACCCGGCAGGTCACCGTCACGGGGATCCCGTCAGCGGCAAGGTCACGGACCAGCGGGTACGTCATTTTGGGGACTGGCCCAGCTTCAAGTTCGCTTGCGACAGGTAGGCCGCCGCACGACGCAGGACCTCGTTCTCCTGCTCAAGCAGACGAATCTTCTTCCGGGCCTCACGCAGTTCCGCGTTCTCGGCCTTGGTCACGCCGGCACGGGTGCCGTCCTCGACGTCGGCCTGATGGAGCCAGTTGCGTAGGCAGGACTGGGAGATCCCGAAATCCTTCGCAAGCTGAGCGATCGGGGCCTCGCCACGACGGGCGACCGCGACCACGTCATCACGGAACTCCTTGGGGTGTGCTGCAGGCATAGCGACATCCTTCCAGCGGGGACCACACGTCCCCACAGATCAGGTATCAACCGAACCTTCAGCAGTCCCCATCGTGGATCTAGCATCCGTACCAATGCCATCGGCACCGACGCCCGCCATGCTGGTCCTGAAGAAGGAGGACCGGCGGTGCCGGGGGCCTCAATTGGGCGGCCGTAGCCGGGTCTGCGGCAGTGCCGGCGCGGGCAGGGGCGCGGGTTCGCCGGGCGGAAAGGTTCCAAATAGCGCGGGCTTACCTGCATCCTGTGCGGCCACGGGCTCGAAGCCGAGCTCGCTTTGATAGTGCCGCCGGAATTCGACGATCTCGTCATGGGTGCGGCCGACGAAGTTCCACCACATGAGGATCCGCTCGCCGAGCGGGATCCCGCCTAGCAGGATGACGCGCGCGCCATCCTCGCCAGCCTCAAGGGTCACCGTCTCCGAGCCGGGCGGCAGATAGGCCAGGGCGCGATGCGGGACCTGGGTCCCGTCGACCCGCACGGTTCCGGTCTCGGCGAGCACGGCGTGCTCGAAGTCCGGGCGCACCGGCACCGCCACGGCGGCTCCGGGTTCGAGCAGCAGTTCCGCCCCAAGCAAGTCCGGGGTGCGCGTCTGCACCGGGGAGGCGGAGCCGAGCAGCTCCCCGAGGAAGACGCGTGCCGTCATACCGGGCACCGCCACCGGCTCGGGCACGAAATGGACAAACTCGTTGTCCCCGAAGCGCGTTGACTCCGGCAGCGCATACCAGAGCTGGATCCCGTGCAGAACGGGCGAGTCGGGGCGGCTCAACTCCTGGTGGGTGATGCCGCGGCCGGCGATCATCAGGTTCAGTTCCCCGGGTCGCACCGTGGCCGCATTGCCGGCCGAGTCGAGATGGTCGATCTCTCCGGTGAAGAGCCAGGACACCGTCGCCAGGCCGGTATGCGGGTGGCGCGGCACGGCCATACCGCCGGTGTCGGCAACCTGGTCCGGGCCATAGTGATCGAGAAAGCACCAAGCCCCCACGAGGGAGCGCTGGCGTTGGGGCAGCGTGCGATAAACCGTCATCGCCCGCGGGCCACCCAGTGGCACCGCGCGTGGTTCGAGCACCTCGACGGCGGCCCGGGCGGGTTCGGGTTCGAGCACGTCCTCCTGCGGGCGCTTCTCCAGATTGCTCACCGGCTCACCCTCCCATCCCGCGGTGCTGTCGGCACTGCTGCTTTGATGGCCGTATGTCGACCGCCCGCCTCACCGCCATTCGGATCCACCCGGTCAAGGACGAGCCCGGTCAAGCCCTCCAGCGCGTCGGAGTCGGCCCCGAAGGTCTGGATGGGGACCGCCGCAAGAAGGCGCCGGTGCACCTGGTCGGCGAGGACGAAGCGCAGACGCGAGCCAACCTCATACTCGATGTGCCCAGTGCCGCGCTGGCCGATTGGGTAGGCGGCGTGGTCACCATCGGTGACGTGCGTCTCGGCATCGCCCGGACCGCCGGCAACTGCGCCGGGGTGTATGCCGATGTGCTCACCCCCGGTGAACTCGCCGTGGGGGACACGGCGACCGTCATACTGGCCCAGGCCGACTAGCCAACTCGGCCGAAACGAACTCAGGCGCCGCGCGTGGCCTTGATGTAGTCGGCGAACCAGGCGAAGGAGTCCTTCGGGGTGCGCGCCAGGGTCTCGAAATCCACGTCCACCAGGCCGAAGCGCTGCGTATAGCCCTCCGCCCATTCGAAGTTGTCCAGCAGGCTCCAGGCGAAGTAGCCGCGCACATCGGCGCCCGCGTTCCGAGCGTCCGCCACGGCCGCAAGATGACTCTCGTAGTAGGCGATTCGATCGGCGTCGGCGACCCGGCCGGTGGCATCGGGGCGGATGTTGTAGGCGCACCCGTTCTCGGTGACATAGAGCGGGGGGAGGTGACCGGCATACCGCTGGGTCAACTGCATGATCATTTCGGTCAGCCCGGCGGGCACCACCGGCCAGTCGAAGTCGGTGACCGGATATCCGCTCAGGGGTCGGGTCTCGAAGGGGACGTCGGCGACCATGTGCACCCCGTTGCCGCTCGGGACACCCACGAGCATCGGGTTGTAGTAATTCAGCCCATAAAAGTCCAGCGGCGTCTGGATGATCTCAAGGTCTTGCGCCACCGGACCCGGCAGCATCTCGGCGAAACCCTCGGGATAGCGGCCGAGCAACATCGGCTCGGCAAACATCCGGTTATAGAGGGCATCGCATAGCTGAGCCGCCCCCTGGTCCGCCTCCGAATCCGTTGCCGCCCAGATCGGTTGGTGGTTGGTCGCCGTGCCGATCATCGTGGCCCCGGAGGCCCGCAGTTGCATGGTGGCCAGGCCGTGGGCGAGGAGCAGATGGTGCATGGCGGGCAGGGCATATAGACCCATCTCGCGCCCCGGCGCGTGGTCCCCAGTGGCATATCCCAAGGTCGCGTGGACATTGGGCTCGTTGACCGGGATCCACATGGAGACCCGGTCACCCAGGCGCTCGACGACCACCCGGGTGTAATCGCCGAATGCCTGGGCGGTCTCCCGGCTCAGCCACCCGCCCTCGGCCTCCAGCGGCGACGGCAAATCCCAGTGATAGAGCGTCACACATGGCTTGATTCCCCTGGCGCACAAGGCATCCACCAGCCGGTCGTAGTGATCCAGGCCGGCCTGGTTCACTACCCCACTGCCCTCCGGTATGACGCGAGGCCAGGCGACCGAGAAGCGGTAGGCGTCCACGCCGAGCTCGCTCATCAGGGTGAGGTCCTCGTCATACCGGTGGTAGCTGTCGCAGGCGACCTCACCGGAGGATGAGTCGCGGATCGCGCCGGGGCGATCGCAGAAGTCGTCCCAGATGCTGCGGCCGCGCCCATCGGCGTCGACGGCTCCTTCGATCTGATAACTCGCCGTCGAGACACCGAAGGTGAAGTCTCGGGGTAGTCGCGTCACAGGCTGGCCTTTCGATCGATTGGCTCCAGCCAGCCTAATTGGGTGACCGTGGGCTCGCCTGTCGGATCCCTAGGATCGCAGGTATGGCGAACGAGGACTTCAGCGCTGTTCCCACCCAGCCGGCGGCCACTTTGCCCGGTGTGAGTGACGGTTTCGAACGCCTGTGGACCCCGCATCGGCTCGCCTATGTCAGCGGCGAGCGGCCGTCGGCGGAAGCGGGGGAGGGCTGCCCCTTCTGCGTGGCGCCGCAGCGCGAGGACCAAGACGGGCTGATGGTCCGGCGCGGGGAGACCTGCTTCGTGGTGATGAACCTTTTCCCCTACAACCCCGGCCACCTGCTCGTCTGCCCCTACCGCCATGTCAGTGCCTATGTGGACCTCACGGCGCAGGAGACAACCGAGTTCACCGCGCTGACCAAGCAGGCGATCGCAGCTCTCGCGGCGGCCTCATCCCCGCACGGATACAACATCGGGATGAACCAGGGGGCAGTGGCCGGGGCCGGGGTCGCGGCGCATCTGCACCAGCATGTGGTGCCGCGCTGGGGCGGGGACGCCAATTTCCTGCCGATCATCGGGCGCACCAAGGCATTGCCCGCGCTGCTTGAGGACAGCCGCACCCTGATCGCGGAGGCCTGGCCCACCGACTGAGCGCCGATGCTGGATGATTTTGCACTCAAATGTATAGTCATGCACATGACGGTGCGGGTGGCGGTTGCTGGGGCCAGCGGGTATGCCGGGGGTGAACTCCTCCGGCTGCTGCTCGCGCACCCCGAGATCGAGATCGGCGCGCTGACCGCGGGCGGGAATGCCGGCCAGCCGCTGGGAAGCGTGCATCCCCATCTGGCCCCGCTGTCCGATCGCATCTTGCAGGAGACCACGCCCGAGGTGTTGGCCGGTCACGATGTGGTCGTGCTCGCCCTGCCGCACGGGCACAGCGCCGCCCTCGCCGAGCAGCTCGACGAGCACACCCTGCTGATCGACTGCGGTGCGGACTTCCGGCTGGAGTCGGCCGCCGACTGGGACGGCTTCTACGACACCCCGTATGCCGGGTCCTGGCCCTATGGTCTGCCGGAACTGCCCCTGGCACAAGGGATTCAGCGTGACCTGTTGCGCGGGGCGCGGCGCATCGCGGTGCCCGGTTGCTATCCCACCGCGGTCAGCCTGGCGCTCGCCCCCGGCCTGCGCGCGGGTCTGCTGGAACCCGAGGACATGGTCGTGGTTGCCGCTTCCGGCACTTCCGGGACCGGCAAGTCCCTCAAGCCACACCTGCTCGGCAGCGAGGTGATGGGTGCCATGTCCCCGTATGGCGTGGGCGGGGGCCACCGGCATACCCCGGAGATCGAACAGAACCTGGCCCGGGCCGCCGGCCGGCCGGTCACCCTCTCCTTCACCCCCACCTTGGCGCCCATGCCCCGCGGGATCCTCGCCACCTGCACGGCGCGGCTGACACCCGGCGCGGATGCCAGCCGGCTACGCGAGACGTATGGCGCGGCATACGGGAGGGAGCCTTGCGTCACGGTGCTGCCCGAGGGGACCTGGCCGCGGACCGGAGACGTCCTCGGCGCGAACGCCGTGCACCTCCAGTTAGCCGTGGACGAGCGCCTTGGCCGGGCGATTGTCGTTGCCGCAGTAGACAACCTGACCAAGGGGACCGCCGGGGCAGCGGTGCAATGCCTCAACCTCGCGCTCGGTTTCCCCGAGCTGACCGGTCTTTCGCTGGCCGGGCTCGCCCCCTGATTTCCCACCCTCCGTTCCTAGGAATCACCTGATGTCCGTCACCACTCCAGCCGGCTTCCGCGCCGCCGGCGTCACCGCTGGACTCAAAGCCAGTGGCAAGCCCGACCTGGCTCTGGTCGTCAACGACGGCCCGGATCACATCGCCGCCGCGGTCTTCACCAGCAACCGCGTGCAGGCCGCGCCGGTCACCTGGTCGCGGCGGGTGCTCGCCGACGCTCGGGTCGACGCCATACTCCTCAACTCCGGCGGGGCGAACGCCTGCACCGGGCCGGAGGGATTCGCCGACACCCAGCGCAGCGCCGAGACGGTGGCCGAGCTACTGGCGCTCGCGCCGGCCGACATCGCGGTCTGCTCCACCGGTTTGATCGGGGAACGACTGCCGATGGACCGCCTGCTGGCCGGCTGTCAGAGCGCCGCCGCAGCCCTGTCCGACACCGGTGGACCCGACGCGGCCGAGGCGATCATGACCACCGACACCGTGCCCAAAACCGCTGCGGCGCAAGGATCGGGCTGGTCCGTGGGTGGGATGGCCAAGGGCGCCGGCATGTTGGCCCCTGCGTTGGCGACGATGCTCGTGGTGCTTACCACCGACGCTGTCGTCGACCCCGCCGCCTTGGACGGGCTCCTGCGCACGGCCACCGACCAGACCTTCGATCGGGTCGACTCCGACGGCTGTATGTCGACCAATGACACGGTGCTCGCGCTGAGTTCGGGGGCCAGCGGCATACGTCCGGATCCGGCGGAACTCGCCGCAGCATTCACCCAGGTCTGCGCCGATTTGGCCCGGCAACTCGTCGCCGACGCCGAGGGCGCGGCCCACGACATCCGGATCGAGGTGGTCCACGCTGCCAGCGAAGCCGACGCCCTCGAGGTGGGCCGGGCGATCGCCCGCAGCGCCCTGTTCAAGTGCGCGATCTTAGGCGGCGACCCCAACTGGGGCCGGATTCTCGCGGCGGTGGGCACCACCAGCGCGGCCTTCGACCCCACGGATCTGGACGTGGCCATCAATAGCGTCGCCGTATGCCGGTCCAGCGGCCTCGGCGAGCCCCGCGAACTCGTCCACCTGACCGACCGGGAGGTGCACGTGGTCGTCAACCTCAAGGCGGGGGACGCCACGGCGACCATCTGGACCAATGACCTGACTCACGACTATGTGCACGAGAACTCGGCGTACTCCACATGAGCGGCGACACGATGACCGGGCGACAGTCCGAACCACGCAACAGCCTGAGCGGGGCCGGAGCATGACCGGGACAACCCGACGCGCCGCGCCGCGCGATGCCGCGGCGCTCGCCGAAGCCCAGGCCAAGGCTGCCACCCTGGCACAGGCGCTGCCCTGGCTGGAGTGCTTCCGCGACAGCCTCGTCGTCGTCAAATATGGCGGCAATGCGATGACCGACCGGAGCTTGCAGGAGTCGTTCGCGCAGGACATTGCCTTCCTGCGGTTCGCCGGCCTGCGCGTGGTGGTCGTGCACGGCGGCGGTCCGCAGATCCAGTCGATGCTCACCCGGCTGGGTCTGGCCAGCGAGTTCAAGGCCGGGCTGCGGGTCACCACTCCCGAAGTCATGGACGTGGTCCGGATGGTGCTGACCGGACAGGTCGGTCGGGAACTCGTGGGTCTGCTCAACCAGCATGGGCCGATCGCGGTCGGGATGTCGGGGGAGGATGCCGGTCTCTTCGGGGCCCGCCGGCGCGGCGTCTTGGTCGACGGGGTGGAAGAGGACATCGGGCTGGTCGGGGAGGTGGTCAGCGTGGATCCCGCTGCGGTGCAGGACATTCTCGCTGCCGGCCGGATCCCGGTGGTCTCCACGGTCGCGCCCGACCTGGATGTCCCCGGCCAGGTCCTCAATGTCAACGCGGACACCGCGGCGGCTGCCTTGGCAGCAGCGCTTGATGCCCGCAAGCTCATCGTGCTCACCGATGTCGAAGGCGTCTATGCGGCCTGGCCCGATCGGGACAGCCTGCTCTCGGCGTTGGATCTGCCCGCTGCCCGCGAGCTGCTCGACCGGGTCGCGGCGGGGATGATCCCGAAACTCGCCGCCTGCATCGCGGCCGTGGAGCAGGGCGTCCCGGAAGCCCATGTCATCGACGGTCGGCAGCCGCATTCGCTGCTGCTCGAAGTCTTCACCTCGGCCGGGACCGGGACGATGCTCGTCCCCGAGCTCTCGCCGGAAACCAGTGCGGCTCAAGGAGATAGCCATGCATGAGGATCCCGTCACGCTGGATCGGTATGAACAGGCTCTGCTCGGGGTCTTCGGTCGCCCGAGCCTGGTCCTCGCGCGCGGCGAGGGCCCCTATGTCTGGGACGTGGACGGCACGCGCTATCTGGACCTGCTCGCCGGGATCGCGGTGAACACCGTGGGCCACAACCACCCCGAGCTCGTCGCCGCAGTCTCCACGCAGGTGGCCGAGATTGCCCATGTCTCGAACTTCTTCACCACGCCGGCTCAGGTCGAACTCGCCGAGCGCTTGCTCTCGGTGGCGCAGGCACCGTCCGGTTCTCGGGTGTTCTTCGCCAATTCCGGCACCGAAGCTCTGGAGGCGGCCGTCAAGCTCGCCCGCCGGACCGGCCGGACCGGGATTCTCGCCGCCGAGGGGGCCTTCCATGGGCGCTCGACCGGCGCGCTCGCGCTCACGGCCAAGGCGGCATACCGGGAGCCGTTCGAGCCCCTCCTGCCGGGCGTTCGCCACATTCCGTATGGCGATCCGGCCGCCCTGGCGCAGGCGCTCGCCGACGGTGGCATCGGCGCGGTGGTCCTGGAACCGATCCAGGGTGAAGGCGGGGTGATCGTCGCGCCCGACGACTACCTGGTCCAAGCCCGCCGACTCACCCGCGACGCGGGAGCGCTGCTGATCCTCGACGAGGTGCAGACCGGGGTGGGCCGCACGGGGGACTGGTTCGCCTTCCAGCACATCCTTGCCGGGGATGCGGACCTAGTGCCCGACGCGATCACCCTGGCCAAGGGACTGGGTGGCGGCGTGCCCATCGGGGCCCTGCTGACCTTCGGGCCGGAGGTCTCCCGGCTGCTGCAGCCCGGTATGCACGGCTCCACCTTCGGCGGCAACCCGCTGGCGTGCGCCGCCGGGCTCGCGGTGTTGCGCACGATCGAACGGGACGACCTGTTGCGGCATACGGCGCAGGCCGGTGATCGCTTCGCCCAGGCCGTCCGCGATCTCGGGCATCCGGCGATCACCGAGGTTCGCGGACGAGGTCTGCTGCGCGGCATCGGGCTCGCCGAGCCAATCGCAGCGGCGGCCACGACGTTCGCCCGGGAGGCGGGCTTCCTGATCAATGCGGTCACCCCCAACACCCTGCGGATCGCCCCGCCACTGATCATCACCGACGATCAGCTGGCGACCTTCACTCAGGCCTTGCCCGGCATCCTCGACCAGGCTCG
The DNA here is from genome assembly GCA_936931335.1 of uncultured Nostocoides sp. GTDB lineage: Bacteria > Actinomycetota > Actinomycetes > Actinomycetales > Dermatophilaceae > Nostocoides_A. The sequence continues at coordinate 9,165 of CAKZIH010000229.1, forward strand.
GAAGGGCTGAAAAACAATGTCTAGCACCATAATTCGGCACTTCCTCGCCGATGACGATCTCTCCGCCGAAGAGCAGGCCGAGGTCCTGGATCGCGCCGCCCGGCTCAAGCTCGCGCCCTTCTCTGATCGCAGCCTGGAAGGCCCCCAGCCGGTGGCCGTGCTCTTCGACAAGCCCACCTTGCGCACCCAGGTGTCCTTCGTCGGGGCGATCGCCGGCCTCGGCGGCCACCCGATGATCGTCGACGCTCGGCTGGCGCAGGTGGGGGAGCGCGAGTCGATCGCGGACGTGGCCCGCATCCTCGGGCCACAGGCCTCCGCCATCGTCTGGCGCACCACGGCGCAGGAGCGGCTGGCAGAAATGGCGCACTATGCCGGGGTGCCGGTGGTCAATGCGCTCACCGACGACTACCACCCGTGCCAGATCCTGGCCGATCTGCTGACCATCCGCGAGCACTTCGGTGCGCTCGCCGGGCTGACCATGGCGTATGTCGGGGACGGCGCGAACAATATGGCGCACTCCTACCTGCTCGGCGGCGCGCTGGCCGGGTTGCAGGTGCGCATCGGTGCGCCGGCCGATCACCAACCGCGCCCGGATATCCGTTCTCGCGCAGCGCAACTCGCGGCCACCACGGGTGGTTCGATCGATGTCACCAGCGACCCGCAGGCAGCCGTCGCAGGTGCGGATGTGGTGATCACCGACACCTGGGTCTCCATGGGCATGGAGTCCGAACAGGAAGCCCGCCAGGGTGCCGAGTCCCCGTTCACGCCATATGCGGTGACCCCCGACCTGATGGCCGGCGCCGACCCGGCGGCGATCTTCCTGCACTGCCTGCCCGCATACCGAGGGTATGAGGTGGCGGCCGAGGTCCTCGATGGGCCACGCTCCCTGGTCTGGGAGGAGGCGGCCAATCGGCTTCATGTGCAAAAGGCGCTGCTCTCGTTCCTGCTGGATCACTCCCGGAGCCCGGTATGACGCTCGCCGCCAACCGCACCGCCCGCCAGCAACGCATCGTCGACCTGCTCGGCGAGCGGGCCGTGCGCTCCCAGTCTCAACTCCTGGAACTCCTTGCCGCAGAAGGCATCGAGGTCACCCAGGCCACCTTGTCCCGCGATCTCGTGGAGGTTGGCGCGGAGAAGGTCCGGGTCGGCAAAAGCCTGGTGTATGCCGTGCCCGGCGAGGGCGGCGATCGCACCGCTCGCCCCGCCCCGCCGAGTGATGAGCTCAACCGTCGCCTGGTGGCCCGCTGCCAGGAACTCCTGGTCACCGCCGTGGCCACCGGCAACCTCGTGGTGCTGCGTACTCCCGCCGGCGCCGCGAACTTCCTGGCCTCCGCCGTCGACCACTCGCAACTCGAGGGGGTGCTCGGCACTATCGCCGGGGATGACACGATTCTGCTCGTGACGCAGGGCGCCGAGGCCAGTGGCGCGATCGCCGCATACCTGCTCGAACTGTCCGGAAAGGATGCCCGGTGACTCATCAGCCCACCGACGCCACGCTCAGCCTTTGGGGTGGCCGGTTCAACGGCGGCCCCGCCGATGCCCTTGCGGCACTGTCGAAGTCGACGCATTTCGACTGGCGGCTGGCCCGCCACGACATCGCTGGCTCGCGCGCCCATGCCCGAGTCCTCGCCGCCGCCGGGCTCCTCGACCAGGAGACCCTGACGGCGATGCTCGCCGGACTGGACGCCTTGGAGGCCGATGTCCGCTCGGGGGCTTTCGCGCCGGCACCGGGGGACGAGGACGTGCATACCGCCCTGGAGCGCGGCCTGATCGAGCGTGCCGGGGCCGAGGTGGGCGGCCGGTTGCGGGCCGGACGCTCCCGCAATGACCAGATCGCCACCTTGCTGCGGATGTACCTGCGCGAGTCCGGCCGGCTGCTGACCGGGCGGATCCTCGACGTCGTGGACGCGCTGCTCGCGCAGGCCGAGCGCCACCACGGGGTCGCCATGCCGGGACGCACCCATCTGCAGCACGCTCAGCCCGTCTTGCTCTCCCATCACCTGCTCGCGCACGTATGGCCGTTGCTGCGCGATGTGGAGCGCTTCGCCGACTGGGATCGGCGGGCGAATTCCTCGCCCTATGGTTCCGGGGCGCTCGCCGGTTCCTCGCTCGGGCTGGACCCGGAGGCGGTGGCCGCCGACCTGGGCTTCGGGCGCTCCGTGGAGAACTCGATCGATGGCACGGCCAGTCGGGACGTCGCCGCCGAGTTCGCCTTTGTCTGCGCGATGACGGCGGTGGATCTATCGCGCTTGGCTGAGGAAATAACGCTTTGGGCGACAAAGGAATTCGGCGTTATCACCCTCGACGATGCCTACTCCACCGGGTCGAGCATCATGCCGCAGAAGAAGAACCCGGATGTCGCCGAACTGGCTCGAGGCAAGGCCGGGCGCCTCATCGGTGACTTGGCGGGGCTGCTCACCACGCTCAAGGCGCTGCCGCTGGCCTACAACCGGGATCTGCAGGAGGACAAGGAGCCGGTCTTCGACGCCATCGACACCTTGGATGTGCTCCTTCCCGCTTTCGCCGGCATGGTGGCGACTCTGAAGTTCGACACGGATCGCCTGGAAAGCCTTGCCCCGCAGGGGTTCTCGCTGGCCACGGATATCGCCGAGTGGCTGGTGCGCGAGGGTGTCGCCTTCCGCGATGCGCACGAGATCGCCGGGGCCTGCGTACGGGTATGCGAGCAGCGCGGCATTGAGCTGTGGGATCTCAGCGACGACGACTTGGCGTCCATCAGCCCGCAGCTGACCCCGCAGGTGCGCAGCGTGCTCTCGGTCGAGGGTTCGCTCGCCTCGCGTGACGCCAATGGGGGGACCGCTCCGGCCCGGGTGGCCGAGCAGTTGGCCGCAGCCCAGGACGCAGCGGCCGCCGCGCGTCCAGCCTGAGGGTCCCGTGACTTCGCCAAAGGAAGACGGGATCGCCGTGCAGCCCCCAACGGACGGGGGCCGACCGGCCGACGATCGGCTGCCGCGTTCCTTCTTTGCCCGCTATGTCCTCGAGGTCGCTCAAGATCTGCTCGGGTGCACCATCGAGCACGACGGCATCCGGATTCGGCTCACGGAGGTCGAGGCCTATTCGGGTCATCGCAAGGACCCGGGGTCGCACGCCTTCCGCGGGATGACGCCGCGGACTACGCCGATGTTCGGCCCCGCCGGGGTCAGCTATGTCTACTTCACGTATGGGATGCACTGGTGCTGCAATCTCGTCACCGGCCTCGACGGCGAGGCCGAGGCAGTGCTGCTGCGGGCCGGTGAGGTGGTGGGCGGAGAGCACACCGCGCAGGGGCGGCGCGGCGGCATACCGCGGCGGGATTGGGCCCGGGGGCCAGCACGGTTGGCGAAGACGCTTGGCTTGACCGGTGCGGATACCGGACGGGATTTCTGCCGCCCGCTGCTGCCAGGCATCGAACCGATCGAGCTGATCGTCCGGGGACCCGAGGTGCCGGTGGACCCGGCCCACATCCGCACCGGACCCCGCGTCGGGGTCGCCGGGGAGGGGGGCGACGGGACGGCATACCCGTGGCGGTTCTGGATCGACGGCGAGGCGACGGTCAGCGTCTACCGGCCGGGGGTGCGCCGCTCCCGCGGCAAGGCCGCACCGCCCGCACCCTGATCAGTCGGCACGCCGAACCGTCACATCTATCCTGGCCCGAAACTGCCCGGATTCATTGGCGCCATTCGGGATTCGAGCGGCGGATGGCAGCACGTACCGCCTTGGCCGGCAGCGGAGCGAGGCGTTCCAACCGGGTGACCAAATCGTTGAGGCGCTCGATGGTGGTGAATGCCCCCGCCGCGGCATCGGCGTCTGCGCCATCGACCAGCTCGATCCCCACGAAGGTCGCGGTGATCAACTGGGCCAGCCCGGCCGGATCGGTGACCTCGGCCAGCGGGGTCGGTTCGAGCAGTCGGCGCAGGGTGCGCTCCACTTCACCGGTCCAGGCTGCCAGCGCGCGGCGGGTGGCCCGGGCGATGACCGGATCACCGGGTGCGCCCGCCATGAGTTGGGCCATCACCCGCACCGTGCCCTCGGCCCGCTCGGTGTCATGCAGTTCGTGCGCGAGCGCCAGCAATTCGGCGAGCGTCTGGGCGCCGTCGAACTTGGTCCGATAGTGGGCCAGGCGCAGGTCGACCGCCTCGTCGGAGGCGGCCTCGATGAGCTCGGCGACGGAACCGAAGTGGTAGAAGATCAGCGCCTGATTGAGCCCCGCGTCCGCGGACTCCAGCCCGGCTTCACCCGGTATGTCGTAGATCCACCGCACCACCACGCCGTGGTCGCGTTCCGCGGCCACCCGGGCATCCTCGATGGCCTCGGTATACGCCTCGATCGGGATGCCGCGGATCACCGAGGTGTATGGCGTCATCGTCACCTCGGCATAGCGAACCTGTCGTGCCGCAAGGCCTTCGATCACCTCATAGGTGAGCAGCCGGATGTCTTCCGGCGTGCGCAGCAGGTCGACCACGCACAGGTAGACGTCGATGAAATGGGCAAAGTCGGTAAAGGCATAGGCGTCGCGTAGCAGTTCGACATCGGCCGGCACGCCGGCCTCGGGGTGACGGGCCGCCAGCGCGGCGACCGTGGCGGGGGAGGCCGATCCGACGTGATGCACGTGCAACTCCGCCTTCGGCAGGCCCGCAACGAATGCGGCATACGGGCCGCGGCGATCACTTGGCACGGGATCGCGAGGCGCGGGGTCAAGGGGCGCAGGATCAAGGGGCCAAGTGGTCGAGTCGGTCGGCGGACATAGCCGCACCGTATGGAGGTGAAACGGGTTCGCGTCGGTCCCGCCGCCGGTGGCAGGCTGAGGCGGGGGCCATCCGGCTCCGCATACGAAGAGGAGCACGCGACCGTGACGAATGTTCTGGACGAGCTGAAGTGGCGTGGTGCGGTGGCGCAGTCCACCGACGAGACCGCGCTGCGCGAGGCGCTCGCCGCGGGGCCGGTCACGATCTATTGCGGGTTCGACCCGACCGCTCCCTCGCTGCACTTCGGCAACTTCGTCCAGTTGGTGACGCTGCGGCGGATGCAGCGAGCCGGCCACCGGGTGATCTGCCTGGTCGGCGGCTCGACGGGACTCATCGGCGACCCCAAACCGACCAGCGAGCGGGTGCTCAAGACCAAGGAGCAGACCGCGCACAATGTCGCGCGGATCAAGGAGTTGGTGCGCCCCTTCCTCGACTTCGACGGCAGCGATCCAGCTTGCGCGCACCCGGCGATCCTCGCCGACAACCTCGACTGGACCGCGCCGATGTCTGCCCTGGACTTCCTGCGGGATGTCGGCAAGCACTTCCGGGTCAACCAGATGATCCGCAAGGAAGCCATCTCGGCACGCTTGGAGAGTCAGGAGGGGATCTCCTACACCGAGTTCAGCTACCAACTGCTGCAGGCGCTGGACTACCTGGAGCTCTACCGGGCGTACGGGTGCACGGTGCAGATCGGGGGTTCGGACCAGTGGGGCAATATCACCGCCGGCGTCGACCTGGTCCACCGCGTGGAGGGGGCGACGGTGCATGCGCTGACCTCACCCCTTCTTACCGACGGCAATGGGGTGAAGTTCGGCAAGTCCGAGGGGAACGCCATCTGGCTGTCCGCGGACCTGACCAGCCCGTATGCCTTCTACCAGTACTTTCTCAACGTGGACGACGCCTCGGTGGTGACCCTGCTGAAGTTCTTCACCGACCGCTCTCAGGAGCAGATCGCCGAATTCGAGCGGGAGGTGGCCGAGCAGCCCTTCCGCCGCAGCGCGCAGCGGGCACTGGCTGCCGATATCACCGCTCTGGTGCATGGTGAGGCGGCCGCGAACGCAGCGCAGGCCGCGTCCGAGGCGCTCTTCGGCAAGGGGGACCTGCGCGCGCTGGACCCGGCGACCCTGCGCGACGCGAGTGCGGAGCTGCCGGGGGGAGAAGTTGCGCCGGGCATCTCGCTCACCGATGCGCTGGTTGCGGTCGGCTTGGTCGAGTCGCGCAATGCCGCCCGGCGAGCCATCGGGGAAGGGGGGACCTCGGTAAACGGGGTGAAGGTGAGCGATCCGGAAGCGCAACTGAGCGCAGCCGACTTCCTGCATGGACAGGTAGCGATCCTGCGCCGGGGACGCAAGAACCTGGCCGCGGCTCGGCTCGGCGGCGAAGGCTGACCGAAAACCGTTGGGGCGCTAGCCGATCCGGCATGACGCGAGCTCCCCCCCGAACTGGCGAGACCCCGGATTTGCATTGCGCCGGAAAGCTCATCTAGTGTTCAACACGTCAGCCCGCAAGGGAGGAACGGACGCCACCGCAGGAGCGATTACTCCTGACGAAGCCGGCCGGTCCCAGGGGCAGCTCAAAGGCCGCATCGCACGATGTAGCCAACTGCAAATCGCTCGATACGAACGATTTGCAAGCCGCCCGAAAGGGTGGTTAGAGTACAGACATCGCGCAAAACCAAGCGCGTCAACGCTGGCCGCTCCAAGAGCGGATCACGGAGTTGACGCCCAAGCAGGAGACGCGGTAAGCTAGAACGGTTGCCCTACAGAGTGACTGACACAGCGTGTCAGCACTATGGAGTGCGCGTCCGAACCTTGAGAACTCAACAGCGTGTCAAAAATCGATGCCAATAAC
>CAKZIH010000230.1 GCA_936931335.1 uncultured Nostocoides sp.
TCTGGTCCAGCGGGATGCCGTCGAAAAGCGTGCGCATGTCGTAGATCGAGTCGATGGCGACCCCGGCCATCCCCACATCGCCGGCCACCCGAGGGTGGTCCGAGTCGTAGCCACGGTGCGTCGCCAGGTCGAAGGCCACCGACAAACCCTTTTGTCCCGCAGCGAGATTGCGCCGGTAGAAGGCGTTGGATTCCTCGGCGGTGGAGAACCCGGCATACTGCCGGATCGTCCACGGCTGGGTGACGTACATGGTCGGATAGGGCCCGCGCAGGTATGGCGGGACGCCCGGGATCGTGTCGAGGAAGTCCAGCCCGGCGAGGTCGGCCCCGGTATAGACCTGAGGCACCTCGATGCCCTCGGGGGTGCTCCAGTTCGGCCCCTGTGGGCTGGTCGTCGGCGCCTCCGGGACGGCTGCGGTGTCCGAAACCAGTTCCACCGCAGCGAAATCGGGCAGACCGCTCATCGGCTTCCTCCTTGCCCAGGGGCGCCCAGCCGGTCGAGCAATTCGCCGAGGGCGGCGACCACGTCCATGCCGTCGTATAGCTCCCCGTCCACGGCTGTCCCCGTGAGTTCGCGGGCGCGCCCGGCGATCAGCACCGTGCCCACCCCGGCCGCGCGCAGGTTGGCCACGGCGGCGGCGCCGTGGGCGGCATACCCCTTGGGGGAGCTGGCGATCACCACTGTCTCCTGCCCCGCGGCCACCTGATCGTGCTCTTCGACCACGGCGGCGCGGATGCCACCGACGGCGAGCAGATTGGTCACGAAGGACTCCCGCGCCCCGAACTCGCGCCGACCGCCCAGGCCGAGCACGGTCAGCGCCGGCGCCTCCCCGTGCTGCGCCGCATACGCCGCGGCGCGATCCCGCAAGTCCTCGAAAATCGCCGAATCACGGTGCGGCAGCAGGGCATCGGTGCCGAGGTTGGTCAGTTGCGGACGGGCCCGGCGCGGCAGCGGCTGTTCGGTGGCCAGGGGGAACATGGAGACCCCGGTCAGCGGCTGCGCCCGCGTTGCCAGCTCCCGGTTCGCCTGGTCCGCGGCCTGCCTGATGTCGCGGGCGAGGTCACCATTGTTCAGGTATGCCGCCATCCCGCCCCCCGCCTCGATCTGCTGGAAGAGCCGCCAGCCGGACGCGGCCAACTGCGCGGTGAGATCCTCGACGACATAGGCGCCACCAGCCGGATCGGTGACCCGGCCGATGTTCGCCTCCTCGGCGAGCACGATCTGGGTGTTGCGGGCCAGGCGCCGGGAGAACCTCTCCGGCAGGCCGTGGGCCGCGTCATACGGGAGCACGGTGATCGCATCGGCCCCGCCGGCGCAGGCGGCGAAGGTCGCGATGGTGCTGCGCAGGACGTTGACCCACGGATCGTCGCGGGTGAACATCCGCCAGGCGGTCACGGCGTGGATCCGCGCGCCGCGCTCGGCGGGCGGCACCGCACAGACCTCGGCAACCCGCGCCCACATGGTGCGCAGCGCCCGCAGTGCAGCCATGGTGAGGAACTGATCCGCCGTGGCGCTCACCCGGAACTCGATGTGTCCGAAGGCAATCGCCGGCTGGTAGCCCGCGTCGACCAACTCGCGGGCGTAGGCGAGGCCGGTGGCCACGGCATACCCGAGTTCCTGGACGGCGGTGGCCCCGGCATCCCGATAGGGTCGCACGTCGACGGTGAGGGCGCGCAGTCCCGGTGGCACGGAGAGCTCGGCGACCAGCGGCGCGAGCGTGGTCAGGTCCGGGCGGGTGCCGGTGCGCGCGGCCGCGCCCAGCGGGTCGAGGCCGAGGTAGCCGGTGACCTCCGGGGTCTCCCCGATGACGGCCCGGAGGGCGCGGGCCGCCTCGGGCTGCGCGTCCCACGACGAGACCACGACCGCAGCCATCTCGAGGTGGACATCGGCGAGCGCGGTGGCGAGGTCGCCCGGTGCCAGGCCATCGGCGCCGACCTGCAGCCAGACGGAACTGACGCCATGTTCCAGGTCGTCGAGGACCGCTTCCCGGGTCCGAGCGGCGTCGGGGTCGTCGTGGAGCTGGCGCACATCCCACGGCAGGTCGACATCGCGCAGCGCGCGGCCCCGGGTGAACGGCATGACAGCGGGCAGGCCCAGGTTGGGAGCGTCGCTGGCGCGCAGATAGAGCGGATCCACCACCAGCCCACCGGGCAACTCGCTGCGCAGACGGTCCGGTACCGCGTCCGGGTCGAGGGCCGCCTCCGCGGGACGGCCACGGTTGACCACGGCGGCGGCGAGCTCGCGCCAGTCCGCGGCGGTGCACGCCGGGAAGTCGCCGGCCAGATTCATGGTGCCGGAACCGGTCTCGGCGGTCGGCAGGACCGCATCGGCCCGGACCGCATCGGACAGGGCCGCATCGGGTAAGGCATCGGCTACGGAATCCTCCGGCACTGGCCCCTCCTGTGTGCGTCCCTCGTGGCCTCGAGTGGTCACTAGCCCGCCGGAGCGTGGCATCCGGCGGCTGCGCTCACCTTAGCCAGCCCCGGAGGCGGCTTGCGCCGTCAGTGGCTCGCGGCGGGCGCGGGCCTGCTCGGCCCGGGCGGCGAGGCCGTCCTGCGCCGGGTAGCGCACCTCTTCCAGACTCAACCCATGCGCCGGCATCACCTTCACCCGGGGATCGCGGACTCCGGCCCGCAGCACCTGCGCCGGGAAGCCCACCTCGGCGCGGCCCAGCCCAACCGGGATGAGCGCGCCGACCAAGGCCCGGACCATCGAATGACAAAACGCATCGGCCTGCACCTGGGCCACCAGGATCCCGTCGCCATCGCGGCGCCAGCCGTAGTCGAGCAGGGTGCGCACCGTGCTCGCCCCCTCCCGGCGCTTGCAGAAGGCGGCGAAATCGTTGAGCCCCAGGAGTTCTTGGGCGGCGGCATGCATCCGATCGGCGTCCAAGCGGTCCGCCAGGTGCACCGTGTCCCCCCGGCGCAGCGGGTCCGCCGCGGCCGGGTCGTCACAGATGCGGTAGCGGTAGCGGCGCCAGACGGCCGAGAAGCGGGCATCGAACCCCGCCGGCGCGGGCCCCACCGTCCGCACCACGATGTCGGGCGGCAGGATCGCGCTCAACCGGCGCGCCGCCGCGCTGCCGGGGTCGCGCGGCCCGAACGCGCGCAGCGTCCGCCAGTCCTGGGCCACCGTACGCTGCGTGGCCTGCGCCTGCACGGGCAGATCGTGGGGCCGCTTCACCCAGTCGGCGGCCCACCAGCCCGCGCCCACCAGGGCCAGAGCAGGAAGCGCCCACTTCCAGACCGGAGGCCGGGGCCGGGTCGGCAGCGTCCGGCGTCTTTCGTGCCCGAACAGACGGGATTCGGGTTGTGTCATGTCCCGCAGTCTAAAGGCCCGGCGGGGTCTCCCCCAGCACGTTCTCTGGTCCACTCCCTAGAGCATTTGACAGAACAAGCGGAGCGTTTCTGTCCGACTTGCAAAGCTGCGAAGCAGACGGGGCAGGAGACTGGTACAGCTGCGCAGCAGAGAATGGGGCGGGTGGCGGTGCCGTCAGGGCGCACGCGTCATTCGGAGAACTGCTTTATGCTGCCCGGCGTGGAAACCTTCGCGCAGTTCACGGTGGGCACGCAGCGGCTGTACGGGATGCTTCACACGCCGGGCGCAGACGCGCCGCCGCACGGCTGGCCGTCGGTGGTCATGCTGCACGGCTTCACCGGGCACCGCGTGGAGGGGCACCGGAACTTCGTGCTGCTCTCACGCTTCCTGGCAGCGCGGGGCGTGGCGAGCCTGCGCTTCGACTTCCGGGGCAGCGGCGAAAGCCAGGGCGATTTCAGCGAGATGACCCCGGCCTCCTTGCAGCAAGACACCCGCGCCGCTTTCGAGTACGTGCGGCGGCAGCCCGGCCTGGACCCGCAGCGCGTGATGCTCCTGGGCTTCAGCATGGGCGCGCTGGTCGCGTGCCTGGCCCTCCCGGACGTGCGCCCGCACCGCCTGGCGCTGTGGGCCCCCGCCCTGCCGGAATTGTGGCTGCCGCACCTGCGCGGCGGGTTCCTGCCGCCCACCGTCACGGATTACGGCGGCTGGCCGCTGGGCCGAGCCTTCTTGCAGGAGGTCACCCGCGTCCGCCCGCTGGAGGCCGCCGCGGCCTGGGGCGGTGTGGCGCTCGTGCTGCACGGTGATCAGGACGTGACCTGCCCGCCCGCGTGGGGTGCGCAGTACGCGGCGGCGCTGGGCTGCGACGCACTCGCCATTCCCGGTGCGGGGCACACCTTCAATTCGCTGGACGCTGTAGAGGCGCTGCACCGGGCAACGGCGCACTTTCTCACGGGGGGGTGAGCCTCAGGCTTTGCGCGCCAGCCAGATGGTGTGTTTCGCACCCCGGTCGCCGCGAGCGCGGGCGGTGCGGACCGTCACCGTAAAGCCCGCCCGGTTCAGGGCCGTGGTAAAGCGCGGCACCGCCTCCACGCTCCACACGGCCAGGACTCCGCCAGGGCGCAGCGCGGCGCGAATGGCCGCCAGCCCGGCGGGCGCGTAGAGCCAGTCGTTGCCCTCGCTGGTCATGCCCTCGGGGCCATTGTCCACGTCGAGCAATACGGCGTCGAACGTTCCGGCCTGGGCGCGGAGCAGTTCTGCTACGTCTCCGACATGCACGCGCGTGCGCGGGTCGTTCAGGGGGTGCCCGGCCACCTCGCCCAGCGGCCCCCGGTTCCAGTCCACGACTTCCGGCACGAGTTCCGCCACCGTCACCGTCGCGTCCGGCCCCACGTTCCGCAACG
>CAKZIH010000231.1 GCA_936931335.1 uncultured Nostocoides sp.
GGCCTGCGCGAGGTCGTCGTCCAACGGCTGGGTGTCGCTCACGCGCTCATGGTTCCATCCGCGGCTGGCCGCGTTCGGCGCGGACCTGGGCGTCGAGTTCGGCCAAGCGGGCCGCCGCCGCGTATGCCGCCCGCGGGATCGGAATAGCCGTCCCCTCCCCGGTGGGCATGGCGGCATACAAGGTTCTCGCCTCCCGGCGCACCTCTCGCGGGTCCAGCCCGGCCGCCCGGGCCCCCTCGAGGCTGCGCGCGCTGAGCAGATCGGGCAACCGGAAGGTCGGCGCCGAACCCGGTATGCAGGGTCCCTCCACCACCGGAAGGTCGGCCGCCTGAGGCTGCGCCGTCTCGGCCGCTGCCGCGCCAAAAGCGTCGGCCACGAGCCGCGCATAAGCGTTGTGCCCCAAAGAATTGGGATGGAAGGAGCCCTCCACCGGCCAGGACACCCCATTGACCCATTCCGAGCCATCACAGACCGCGTGCCCGACGAATGGGGTGGCGGCATCGGCATACCGGAACCCGGCACGTTCCGCTGCGCCGGCGACCAGGGAGTTCAGCTCGTCCCCGGCCGCATTGAGCCGGGCCATCTCGTGCGGGGAGAAGAAGGTCGCCAGATTGCAATCCTCGACGCCGTTGAAGAGCCGCGGGTAGCCGGTCACCACCACCTGCGCGTCTGGGGCGCGATCGCGCACCGTCGCATAGAGTCCGTCCAGGCGAGCGGCGAGCACGCCCCGCATTGTGGCCAGCGCCCCGTCGATGACCGGGTCGCTGTCGCGCATCCAGGCCGGTTCGGCCGCGGCGATCAGCACCGAGACGAAGCCGATGTCATTGCCGCCCAACGTGATCGAGACGTATGCCGTTCCCCGGCCCAAGGCATTCACCTGGTGCTCCAGCACGTCGGCGATCGTCGCCCCGAGGCAGGCCTGGTAGGCAACCCCTACCCCCAATGACCGGGCGACCTGCACCGGGTAGCCGTTCTGCGCCCGCCAGCAGAGGTTGCGCCGCGCCATACCTCCGACGCCGGCGGCATAGGAGTCCCCGAGGCCGACATAGGTGATGACGTCGGTGGTCATCGGCTCACCCTGCCCGGCTCCGGCCGCCCCCGCAACGCGAGGCCCCACCAAAATACGACGATCCCGCCCTCCCCGGACGGGAAGGACGGGATCGTCAAAGCGGGCCGGGCTGGGCCGGGCGCACCGGGAGAGGTGATCAGTGCATGAGCACCGGCGGCGCACCCTCGGTGGCGTCCTGCACCTCGGCCCGATCCTGCTTGCGCGGCAGGAAGAAGGCCGGGATCAGGGTGAGCACGAGCAGGCTCGCGGCTACCAGGAAGCTGTGACCGAAGACCTTGCCCATCGCATCGGCGACTGCGGCGCCGAGTTTGGCCGCGCCCGCCGCCTGGTCTTGGCCCGCGGAGGCGAGGATTTTGGCGACCTTGGGGAACTGCGGCAGCAACTGCTGGATCGCCTGCGGGTCGTTGACCCCCTCACTCGCCTGCTGGAAGCCCTGCGCCTGCGAGACCAGCGTGTCGTTCTTCAGGCCGTTGGTGAGCACCACGGACATGATCGCCACACCGATGGAGCTGGCGATCTGCTGGGCGATATTGAGCAGCGTCGAGCCGCGCGCCACCTGGGCACCGGTGAGCGTGCGCACTGCCGCGGTCATGATCGGCATCATCGTGCCGCCCATACCCAGGCCCATGACGAAGAGGACCGGGATGAGGTAACCCCAATAGGAGGTGTCACCCTCGACACGCGAGAGCGCGAACATACCGGCGATGATGGTCACCAGGCCGAAGGGCACGATGCGGCCGACCGGGTAACGGTCGGCAAGGGCACCGGCGATGGGCATGGTGACCATGGCGCCGATCCCCTGGGGTGCGACGAGGAGACCCGCGTGCAGCGCGTCCTCGTGGCGGACCATCTGGAAGTAGGTAGGCACCAGCAGCAGGCCGCCGAAAAACGCCATACCGAAGAGGACCATGGTGATGGTCGCCACGGTGAGCTGCCGGTTGCGGAAGAGTCGCAGGTCGAGCAGCGGGTGCGCCGGACGGAAGCTGTAGAGGACGAAGGCGACCAGCAGCGCCAGGCCGGCCAGGGTCCAGCCGAGCACCTTGGCGGACTTGAAGGTGCCGGCCTCCGGGATCGAGGAGATGCCGTAGAGGAACATCGCCAAGCCCGGGCTCATCAGCAACATGCCGAAGAGGTCGAAGCTCTCGCTCGGGTGCGGGGCATCCTTGGGCAGCGCCCAGGCGGCATAGATGAGCGCGGCGACACCCAGGGGCAGGTTGATCAAGAAGATCCAGTGCCAGCTGAAGCTGTCGATGAGCCAGCCGCCGAGGATGGGCCCGAGGATCGGGCCGAGCAGCATCGGCACGCCGAGGATCGCCATCAGGCGGCCCATCCGCTTGGGACCGGCGGCCTGGGTCATGATCGTCATACCCAGCGGCATGAGCAGACCGCCACCGAGACCCTGCAGGACTCGGAAGAGGATGAGCATCCCGATGCTGGTGGCGAGGGCACAGAGCACCGAGCCCGCGGTGAAGAGCGCCACCGCGAGCATGTAGAGGCGCTTGGTGCCGAAGCGGTCGGCGGCCCAACCGGTCAGCGGGATGACGGTGGCCAGCGCCAGGGTATAGGCGGTCACCGTCCAGGCGACGGTCGAATAGGACAGCGGGTTGTCGGCGCCGGTGAAGGTCGTCGACAGGATCGGCAGCGCGACATTGACGACGGTGATGTCGAGGATGGACATGATCGCGCCGAGCACGACCACGCCTGCGACCTTCAGGACGGCCGCATCGATCCTGTCGGGATAGTCAATCTCGACGTGAGCAGGGGAAGACAAAGCAGACTCCGTCTGTGGCGTAAATGGGAGGCTCGGGGCAGCCATGGCCCGAAGATGCCGGCGGGATCCGCCGGGAGGAGAACGGTGCAGCCTACCGCGTCCTAATGACCCTCCGAAACTGATTTGGTGAACCCTCAGGTCAATCGGCCACGCCGAGCCGTAGATTGCCCTGCGTGACCATACGAGTGGCGATCGAGCACCGCACGAGCTACACCTCCGCGCGCCCGGTGAAACTGTGGCCGCATACGGTCCGGCTGCGGCCGGCGCCGCATACCCGTACCCCGATCGACGCCTACTCGCTGCGGATCGAGCCGAGCAATCACTTCCTCAACTGGCAGCAGGATCCGTTTGGCAACTATCTGGCTCGCCTGGTCTTCCCCGAGCCGGTCAGCAAACTCGACATCACGGTCGACCTGATCGCCGATCTCACCTCGATCAATCCGTTCGATTTCTTCGTCGAGGAATATGCCGAGCAGTTCCCGTTCACGTATGCAGATGACCTGCGCGCGGATTTGGAGCCCTACCTGCGCCCCGTAGACGAGGACGATGCCGGCTCGGGTCCCGGCCCCGTGGTGCGGGACTGGGTCGCGCGCAATGTCCCCCTCGCCGAGGGAGACGAGCGGCCGCGGATCGTGGACTTCCTCGTCGCCGTCAATCAGGCGGTGCAGCAGGATGTCGCCTACACGGTGCGGATGGAGCACGGCGTGCAGTCCCCGGACACCACGCTGGCCAAGGCGCTGGGTAGCTGCCGCGACAGCGCTTGGCTGCTGGTCTCGGTGCTGCGCCAGGTGGGCCTGGCCGCGCGTTTTGTGTCCGGCTATCTGGTCCAGCTCGCCGAGGACGCCCCGGCCGCCACCGATGGCCCCACCGCCCCCGGCACCGACTTCACCGACCTGCACGCCTGGGCGGAGGTCTTCGTCCCCGGTGCCGGATGGATCGGGCTGGATGCCACCTCCGGGCTCTTCGCCGGGGAGGGTCATATTCCGCTGTCGGCGACCCCGCATCCGGCCGGATCGGCCCCCATCACCGGAGCCACCGAGCCGGTCGAGGTCGAGTTCTCCTACTCCAACGCCGTGTCTCGGGTGCACGAGGACCCGCGCGTGAGCCTGCCGTATGCCGCGAGTCAGTGGCAGGCCGTGGACGAACTCGGCGCGCTGGTGGACCAGCACTTGGCGGCCGGGGATGTCCGTCTGACGATGGGCGGCGAGCCGACCTTCGTCGCCGCCGGCAATGCCTCCTCGCCGCAATGGTCGAGCGCCGCGGACGGCCCGGAGAAGCGGGAACTGGCCGCTGCGCTCGCGGCCCGGCTGCAGCAGACGTATGCCGCCTCGGGCCTGGTGCATCACGGCCAGGGCAAGTGGTATCCGGGGGAACCGCTGCCCCGCTGGCAGATCCAGTTGCTCTGGCGCACCGATGGGCAAGCGCTCTGGCACGACCATTCGCTGCTGGACCACCCGTGGGACGACCCGGATCCCCGGGTCACCGAGCGGCCGCGTGCGGAGCTCACCCGAGATCTGGCCCTGGCCATCGCGGCCCGGCTCGGCGTGCCCGGGGAGGTCTGCCGCCCGGCATACGAGGACCCGTTCAGTCAGTTGTGGGACGAGGTGCGCCGGCCCACCGGCGTGCGGCCCGATGTCGACCTGGCCCCCGAGGCCGCGGAACTGGGCAGCGAACGCGCCCGCGCCGAGCGGGTGGATGCCACCGACCTGGATGCCGGTGAGGCGGCCGGGTGGGTGGTCCCGGTCTTCGTCGACCCGTCCGGTGAGGGTTGGGGTACCGCGAACTGGCGCCTGCGCCGGCGTCATCTCTTCCTGGTGCCGGGCGATTCCGCGCTGGGCTATCGGCTGCCGCTGGCTTCGCTGGCCTGGGCGGAGGGTCCGGACGATGTGGATCCCTCGCCCTTCGCCGAGCGCGAGCCGCTGCCGGAGCAGTTCCCCGAGGTGGCCTCCGCGACCGTCTACGACATCGAACAGGCCCCCCGGCACGCCCTGGCAGTGCAGGTCCGCGACGGCCACCTGTTCATCTTCCTGCCGCCGATGGCCGACATCGAGCACGCCCTGGCCATGGTCCAGGCGGTCGAAGGTGCGGCAGCCAGCCTGGGCGTCCCGGTCGTCCTCGAGGGGTACACCTTCCCGGTCGACCCGCGCGTGCAGACTCTCTCGGTGACCCCGGACCCGGGCGTGGTCGAGGTGAACGTCGCCCCGTCGAGTTCGTGGGAACAGTTGCGCGACACCACTCTTCATCTTTATGACGAGGCACGGGCGGTCCGGCTCACGAGCGAGAAGTTCGACCTGGACGGCACCCATACCGGCACCGGTGGCGGAAACCACTTCACCCTCGGCGGGCCGACCGCGGCCGATTCCCCGCTGCTGCGGCGCCCGGATCTGTTGCGCAGCCTGCTCACCTACTGGCAGCACCATCCCTCGCTCTCCTATGTCTTCTCCGGCCGCTTCATCGGGCCGACGAGCCAGGCGCCCCGGGTCGACGAAGGTCGCGCGGAGACGCTCTATGAGCTGGAGATCGCCTTCGCGGAGATGGAGCGGGTGACCCGGGAGGGCACTCCGCACACCCTGCAGCACGAGCCGGAGGAGAGCGGGCATACCCCGCCGTGGCTGGTGGACCGGCTCTTGCGGCATCTGCTCACCGACCTGGTCGGCAACACCCACCGCTCCGAGTTCTGCATCGACAAGCTCTTCAACCCCGACAGCGAACGCGGCCGCCTGGGCCTGCTGGAACTGCGCGGTTTCGAGATGCCGCCGCATCCCCAGATGGCGCTGGTGCAGGCGCTGCTGATCCGGGCGCTGGTGGCGCGCTTTTGGGAGGAGCCCTATGCCGCTCCCCTGGTCCGCTGGGGCACCCGGCTGCACGACCGCTTCCTGCTGCCGGCCTTCGCCGCCGCGGATCTGCGCGATGTGGTGGCCGATCTCAACCGCTGGCTGGCCCGCTCGCCGTATGCCGGGGACCAGATCCCGGTCTTCGACGAGGCGTGGCTGGATCCCTTCCTGGAGTTCCGTTTCCCGTTCATCGGCGAGGTCGATGCCGCCGGGGTGCACCTAGAGATCCGCCAGGCCATCGAGCCCTGGCATGTCCTCGGCGAGGAAGCCGGCAGCACCGGCACCGCCCGGTATGTGGATTCCTCCGTCGAGCGCGTCCAGGTCGCGGCCAGCGGCTTGGTCGAGGGCCGGCATGTGGTGACCTGCAATGGCGTGCCATTGCCGCTGGTGTCGACCGGCGAGGGCCGCCCCGGCGGGGGACATTCGGGACTCGGCGGCGGCCCGGGCACCGTGGTCGGTGGGGTGCGCTATCGCGCCTGGGCGCCCTGGTCCGGGCTGCATCCGACGATCGGGGTGCACTCGCCGCTGGTATTCGACATCGTCGACCGCTGGAACAACCGATCCCTGGGCGGCTGCACCTATCACGTGGTCCATCCCGGCGGCCGGGCCTATGCCGACTATCCGGTCAATGCCGTTGCGGCGCAATCGCGTCGGGCATCCCGGTTCTCGGCGCACGGACATACGGCCGGCGAGGTGGACACGGCCAACTGGGCCGGACCGCATTCCCTGGTGGGCCCCGCGGGCACCGAGTTCCCGGCGACCCTCGACCTGCGCCGATTCAGCCCGGGACACCCGCCGCCGCCTGCGGAGTAGTCACTCGGGTTGCACCTAGAGTGAGCGCCATGAGTGCGGAGGCGCCCGAACTCCCCGAGCGCCTGATCACCGAATATCGCGACCGGCTCACCCCGGCCGTGCTCGGGCGATCGGGCCAGGCGGTGGATGAACTCATCCGAGGCCTGGCCGCGGAGCACGAGCCGTATGCCGCCCTCGCCGGCGCCGTGGAATCCCTCGGCCTCGAGGGGCTGCTCGCGGCCCGGCGCCAGGCTCGCCGGCTGGTCGAGGACGACGGGGTCACCTATGGCCCCGGCAGCGAAGGCCATCAGGGTCATGGGTGGGTCATCGACCCGTTGCCGCTGGTCATCGACCCGGCCGAATGGCAAGCCGTCGAGGACGGGGTGCAACAGCGGGCGCGGCTGCTCGACCTGGTCCTGAGTGATCTCTATGGCGAGCGCGAGTTGTTGCACTCCAGGGCGATTCCCGCAGAACTGATCCTCGCCCACCCCGGCTTCCTGCCGACGGTGGACGGGATCCGCCACCCGGGCTCGCATCAGCTCACTCTCACCGCCGCGGACCTGGCTCGCCGTCCCAACGGAGAATGGGCGGTGCTGGCCGACCGCATCCAGGTGCCCTCGGGATCGGCATACGCCATGGCCAATCGGCGGATCACCTCCCGGGTGATGGCCGGGCTGCACCGGGCCACGCCGCTGGTGCGGCTGCGGGGCTGGTTCGAGCAGTTCACTTCGGCGCTGACCGCGATCGCACCCAGCGGCGTGGAGTTGCCGCGGGTGGCGATCCTGTCGCCCGGGGTGGAGTCCGAGACGGCCTTCGAGATGGCCTTCCTCTCCACTCTGCTCGGCATCCCCACCGTGAAGTCCGAGGACCTGACCACCCGCGGCGGCCGGGTGTCCATCCGCGCCGGGGAACGTATCGAAAAGGTCGACGTGTTGTTGCGGCGGGTCGACGCCGCATACTCCGACCCTCTCGATCTGCGCGCGGACTCCAAGCTCGGCGTGGTCGGGCTGGTGGAGGCGGCGCGGCTGGGCAACCTCAGCGTCGCAAACCCGCTGGGTGCGGGAGTCCTGGAGAACCCGGCTCTGCTGCCCTATCTGGAACGCCTCGCCCCGCAACTGCTCGGCGAAGAGCTGGTGCTGCCCAGCGTCCCGGCCTGGTGGTGCGGAGAGCCGGCCGGCCGCTCCCATGTGCTGGCCAATCTCGAGGATTTGGTCATCAAACCCATTGCCCGCGAATGGGGTCCGGTCCGCTTCGGCTGGGAACTCAGCGCAGCGCAGCGGGACGAGCTGCGCGCTCAGATCGAGGCTCGACCGTCGGCCTGGGCCGCCCAGGAACCGCTGGATGCCTCTAGCGCTCCCGTGGTGACCCGGCGGGGCCTGGAACCCCGGCAGGTGCTGCTGCGCACCTTCAGCGTGGCCCCGGACGGCGCCTATGTGACGCTGCCCGGCGGTCTGGCCCGCGCCGCCGCCTTCCCCGGTCAGCAATTGGTCTCCAATATGTCTGGCGCCCTGGCCAAAGACGTATGGGTGCTCGCCCGCCCGGGTAGCGAACGCCCGCTGATCTCCTTGGGCAGCAACCGTTCTCGGCTGCTGCCCGAGCGCGTCCCGGTGGGCCTGGCCGCCCGGGTCGCCGACAACCTCTTTTGGCTGGGCCGGTATGCCGAGCGCGCCGAGTCCACCGCGCGGCTGCTGCGGGTGACCTCGGATCTGGCCGAGGACCACGCCGCGCGCACCGGCACCCCTGGCGCCGCGGCCATGCGGACGGTGGCCGGTGCGCTGAGCCAGCTGTGTGGTGGCGCCTCCGAGGTCGGCAGCGGCGACGAGATCCTGCGTCAGTTGCGTGATCTGGCGCTGAACGGTGAGCGCGTCGGCACGCTGGCCTGGGCCATCGGCCGGCTGGTGGCCGCGACCAATGAGGTCCGCGACCAACTCTCCCTGGACACCTGGATCGTGCTGGGCCGGTTGGAGCGGACCCTGGCCGATATCCCCGGCGACGAGGTCCACCTGCAGGCCTCCCTCGGGCGGCTGCTGGAGCCGCTGCTCGCGGTCGCCGGGATCAGCGCGGAGAGCATGGTCCGCGATGCCACGTGGGGCCTGATCGAGACCGGGGTGCGCCTGGAGCGCGCCATCCACACCCTCGGGCTGCTGCGCCATACCCTCGGCGCGGCGCATGCCCCGGTGGTCGAGGGCCAGGTCGTCGAGGCGGTGCTCACCGCCTGCGAAAGCATCATCACCCACCGGCGGCGCAATGCCTCCGGAGTCGGTCCGGCGCTGCCGGCCGAGTCCGCGGTCAACCTGCTCCTGCTCGATGCCAGCAACCCCCGCTCGGTCGCCTTCCAGATCGAAAAGCTCTGTGCCGCAATGGAACTGCTGGACGACAGCGAGACCGCCATGAGCTGCCAGGAACTCAAGTCCCTGGTCGGTCAGCTCGAGCTGGACCCGCTCTTTGCGGGCGATCGCGCGGACCTGCCGGCGACGCTCACCGATCTGGAGCAGCGCCTGCGCGAGCTCTCCGACGGGATCAGCGCGCGCCACTTCACTCGTCCCGCCCCGCAGCATTCGGTCCAGCTGCCGTGGTCCACCGCCGGGAGCAACTGATGTCCCCCACCGCCCCCGAGCACTTCGTTCCCCGGCGCTACCGCGTCCGGCACCAGACCACCTACCGGTATGACGATGACGTCACCGGTTGCTTCGAGCGCGGCTTTTTGTCGTTGCGCCCCACCGCGACTCAGCAGTTGGTCTCGGTTGATGTCGACGTCGACCCCGAGCCGGACCTGATCTCCAGCCATACCGACTTTTTCGGCAACGAGAGCTATTACGTCGAGGTGCGCACCCGGCATACGACATTCTCGGCGACGATGACCGCCGAGGTGGATGTCACCTGGCCGCCGACCGATGTCGCGGCCCTGGACCAGTGGACGGTGGCGCAGGCGGCCGCGGCGGTGGCCGAGACCGGCGACCCGGTGGAGGTCACCACATACGTCCTGTCCTCGGACCTGGGCACGGTCGGGCCGGAGGTATCCGCCTTCGCGGCCGGCATCCTGGCACCCGAGCGGCCGCTCGGGCAGGCATTGACCGATCTCTACGAGACGATCTTCCGGGATTTCCGGTATGCCAAGGGCGCCACCTCGGTGCGCACCACCCTGCCGGAGATCCTGGAACTCAAGGCCGGGGTCTGCCAGGACTTCGCGCACCTGGCGATCGGGGCGCTGCGAAGCGTCGGGCTGCCGGCGCGCTACGTCAGCGGATATATCGAGACCAGTCCGCCGCCGGGCAAGGTCAAGCTCGCCGGCTCCGACGCGACCCATGCCTGGCTGTCGGCGCTGACCCCCCTGGGCTGGGTCGACCTCGACCCGACGAACAACCACTTCGCCGACTCCCGGTATGTGGTGACCGCCTGGGGTCGTGACTTCCGGGATGTCTCCCCGCTGAAGGGGATCATCTTCACCGAGGCGGAGAACTCCGAACTCGACGTGGCCGTGGACGTCATCCGACTGCCCGATGAGCCCGAGCCGGCTTCCCACTGAGCCGACCCCCTGAGTCTGCTGCTCCCTGACCCTGCCCAGGGCAGAAGTGGGGGCATCCCGCGGCACCGATCGCCCCACTAGTGCCGCTCCCGGGCCCGGACGGCAGCAGTGGGGGCTTGCGGCCGCTGCGATCGCCCCACTAGTGCCCCATACCCGAACGGATGGCACAACCCGGTCCGACCAGCGCCGCTAGCAAGTTGATCCCCCCGGGCCGTGCCGAGCCCCCGGGGTGCGGGGTTAGCGTGGAGAGGTGACCCAGGCACCCGATATCGCCACCCTCGGCCAGCTGCGCGCCAGCGGCCACGAAGCCAAGAGCCTGCGCACCGAGCTGCGGGACAACCTGCTCGCCAAGCTGGCCAGCGGGCAGGACCCGTGGCCGGGGCTGCACGGCTTGGAGAGCACCGTCATCCCGCAGGTCGAACGCGCGCTGATCGCCGGTCACGACATCGTCCTGCTCGGTGAGCGCGGGCAGGGCAAGACCCGGCTGCTGCGCACCCTGATTGGCCTGCTCGACGAGTGGACCCCGGTGATCGCCGACTCCGAACTCGGCGAACACCCCTACGAGCCGATCACTCCCGAATCCCGGCGGCGGGCGGCCGAGCTCGGCGACCACCTCCCGGTCACCTGGCGGCACCGCAGCGAGCGGTATGCCGAGAAGCTCGCCACCCCCGACACCTCGGTGGCCGACCTCATCGGTGACGTCGACCCGATGAAGGTCGCCGAGGGGCGGCACTTGGGCGACCCGGAGACCATCCACTTCGGGCTCATCCCGCGCTCCCACCGCGGCATCGTCGCGATCAACGAGCTGCCCGACCTCGCCGAGCGGATCCAGGTCGCGATGCTCAATGTGATGGAGGAGCGGGACATCCAGATCCGCGGCTATGTGCTGCGGCTGCCGCTCGATGTGCTGATCGTGGCCAGCGCCAACCCCGAGGACTACACCAACCGCGGGCGGATCATCACCCCGCTCAAGGACCGCTTCGGCGCGGAGATCCGTACCCATTACCCGCTGGAATTGGTCGACGAGGTCGCGGTGATCCGCCAGGAGGCCGAGCTGGTCGCCACGGTGCCGGATCAGTTGATCGAGGTGCTGGCGCGCTTCACCAGGCACCTGCGCGAATCCAGCGCCGTGGACCAGCGCTCCGGGGTGTCCGCGCGCTTTTCGATCGCGGCCGCGGAGACGGTTGCCGCGGCCGCCCTGCACCGCGCCACGGTGCACGGCGAACCCGAGGCGGTCGCCCGGGTCGTCGACTTGACCGGGGCGCTCGATGTGCTCGGCGGCAAGGTGGAGTTCGAAACCGGCGAGGAGGGCAGGGAGCGCGCGATCCTCGATCACCTGCTGCGCACCGCAACCGCGGAGACCGCCCGAGAAAGCTTCCGCGGCATCGATTTCCGTCTGCTCGTCGAGGCGCTGACGGCGGGCAATCTGGTGATGACCGGTGACCGGGTCACCGCGAATGAGTTCCTCGAGGTCTTGCCGGTGCTCGGCGAGTCGGAGCTCTACGACCAGGTCGCCGCCCGCACCGGGGCGGCCAGCGCTGGTGAGCGCGCCGCCGCGCTGGAGCTTGCCCTCGAGGGCCTCTTCCTCGCCAAGCGAATCGGCAAGGACACCGACGGCAGTCAGACCGTCTACGGCGAGAGCCCGTGATGGCCGGCGGCCGGCGCGACCCGCACCGGACGGCATACGGGCCGTATGCCGGTGGCGACCCCCTGGCCCCGCCGGTCGACCTCGGCGAGGCGCTGGCCGCCATCGGTGAGGACGTGATGGCGGGCACGTCGCCGCAGCGGGCCCTGCAGGAGTTCCTGCGCCGGGGCGGGCAGACCCAGCGCGGGCTGGATGACCTGGCCGCGCAGGTGTCCCAGCGCCGTCGCGAACTGCTCAAGCGGCACAACCTCGACGGCACCTTGCAGCAGATCCGCGAACTGCTGGACCAAGCGGTGCTGGCCGAGCGCAAGCAACTGGCCCGCGATCTCGACGACAACGCCCGCTTCCAAGAGATGCGGCTGGCCGGGCTGCCGCCGACCCCGGCCGCGGCGGTCTCCGCGCTCAGCGACTATCCGTGGCGCAGTAGCGAAGCGCGGGAGGCCTACGAGCAGATCAAGGATCTGCTCGGACGCGAACTGCTCGACCAGCGCTTCGCGGGGATGAAGCAGGCGCTGGAGAACGCCAGCGAGGCCGACCGCGCGGCCATCCAGCAGATGCTCGGCGACCTCAACGAGCTGCTGGAAAAGCATCGAATGGGAGAGGACACCCCCGAGGACTTCGCCGACTTCATGGCGCAACATGGCGACTTCTTCCCGGAGAACCCGCAGTCGGTGCAAGAACTAGTGGACGCGCTCGCCCAGCGGGCCGCGGCCGCGCAGCGGATGATGAACTCCCTGACCCGCGAGCAGCGCGAAGAGCTGATGGCGCTCTCGCAGCAGGCATTCGGGTCACCGGAGTTGATGGACGCGCTGGGCCGACTCGACGCCAATCTGGAGATGTTGCGGCCCGGTGAGGACTGGGGCGGAGCCGAACGCTTCGAGGGCCAAGAGGGGCTCGGTCTCGGGGATGGGACCGGGGCGCTGCAGGATCTGGCCGAGCTGGATGCGCTCAGTGAGCAACTCTCCCAGGCATATCCGGGCGCCCGGATGGACGACATCGATCTCGATGCCCTAATGCGCCAGCTCGGTGAGCAGGCCACCGCGGACGCCCGCACCCTCGCGGCGCTGGAGCGCGAACTACGCGACAGCGGGCTGCTGCACCGCTCCTCCGATGGGGCATTGCGCTTGTCTCCCAAGGCAATGCGGCAACTGGGCAAGACCCTGCTGCGCGATGTCGCGGACCGGATCTCCGGGCGCCAGGGTCGGCGCGACCTGCGCCGGGCGGGGGCCTCCGGTGAGCCGAGCGGTGCCACCCGGCCGTGGGAGTTCGGTGACACCGAGTCCTGGGATGTCACCCGCACCCTGACGAATGCGGTGCAACGCACCGTGAGTCGCGGCGAGTCGGTCCGCGGCGGTATGCGGTTGACCCTGGAGGACATCGAGGTCACCGAGACCGAGGCCCGCACCCAGGCGGCGGTCGCGCTGTTGGTGGACACCAGCTTCTCGATGGCGATGGACGGGCGTTGGCTGCCGATGAAGCGCACCGCGTTGGCCCTGCATCAGCTGATCTCGACCCGCTTCCGCGGCGACCGACTGCAACTCATCGCCTTCGGTCGGCATGCGCAGGTGATGGAACTCGAGGAGCTCACCGGCCTGGAACCGGTGTGGGACAAGGGCACCAACCTGCACCATGCACTGCTGCTGGCGAACCGGCATTTCCGTCGGCATCCGAATA
Organism: uncultured Nostocoides sp.; assembly: GCA_936931335.1. Classification (GTDB taxonomy): domain Bacteria; phylum Actinomycetota; class Actinomycetes; order Actinomycetales; family Dermatophilaceae; genus Nostocoides_A. The sequence continues at coordinate 13,312 of CAKZIH010000231.1, forward strand.
TGCAGCCGGTGCTGCTCATCGTCACCGATGGCGAACCCACCGCTCACTTGGAGGCCAGCGGGCAGACCTTCTTCGACTATCCGCCGCATCCGCTGACGCTGGCTTTCACCGTGCAGGAACTCGAAGCCGTCACCCGGCTGGGTGCCCAGGTGACCTTTTTCCGCCTCGGCGAGGACTATGGGCTGGCCCGGTTCATCGACTCGATGGCCCGCCGCTGCGGTGGCCGGGTGGTCGCCCCGGAGGCCGACGACCTGGGCGCCGCAGTGGTCGGCTCCTACCTTGGGTCCCGGACGAGCTGGCGCTCGGGCTGGGCCGCCGGTATGTGAACCGCCCGCGGCTGATCGGGTGCAGTTGAGTGGCCGCCCACAGCGGTTTTCGGCCCGACCGGCACCGCCAAGCGGGTTGCTTTCATATGGGGTGCGTCAGAGAGCGACGTCGGGGTAGTTGGCGTTCCACTGTTTGCGGGCCGCCGCTGCTTGCGATTCAAGCTCCGCCCACTGACGCTCCACCTCGGCGAGGTCGGCCGCGTGCTCTTCCCGGAATGCCGCGACCCGTGGCCGCACCGCAGCCAGATAGCGCCGGTATGCCGTGGCCCGGCAGTCCGCATCGGCGATCGCCGCCGCGTCTTCCGCGGCGCGAGCCTGGTCGATCCGAGCGCGAGCTTGGGTAAGCGCCGCCCCGCTGGCACCGTCCGCGGCCGCGACAGCATGGGATGCCTCTTCGATGAGGTCACTCAACAGTTGCTCCCGATGCTCGCGATCACCGCTCACGGCCGCGAACCCGTGATCACGCATGCACTGCGCCCAGCTCGAATCGGACTGCGGCCCACCGGCTGCGACCACGGCGTCCGACTGCATCTCACCAAACTGCGTCGACAGTTCCTGGGCGAACTCCGGCAGGCCCGACGTGGCCACGCCATTCGACGTGCAGGAGGAGAGGGCAACTTCATACTCGGCGGTGCGGGTCACCGGCCGCGCCCCGCTGGGTGCGCTCGGGATACGCGCCCTCTCCAGGTCGACGAAGTCAAAACCATCCGAGGCCGGCGGGGTGCCGGTGATTGCCCAGGTATCGGCATACGGCCCGGTGACCGTAAGGGTAGTGGCGCCGGCATACATCGAGCGCAGCGCGGCCGGGTGATAACGCTGGCCTTGGGCAGACATGCAGTCGGCGATGGTCCGTTGGAAGCTGGTGTGGTCGAGGATCTCCTTGGCGCGCTGCTACGCCAGGGTGCCGTCGACGGAGGCGAGCACACCGGCTACCGCCGCTTCGGTAGCCCGCGCCTGGGAGGCGGACAATGTCGCTGCCGAGTTCGGCGCCAAGAGCGTCAGGGCCACCCCGAGCGCGCTGGCCCCAGCCCCGGCGGCGATCACTCCACGCCGCGTGCTGCTCTGTGTCATGGCCGACGGGTCCCCCTCCGTTAGATCGGATCAGGGTGCCCGACGACCTGGTCTTGCGCAACTAGCCGGTGTCGGGACGAGTCGGTGACCAGGGCCACGAGAAAGATGAGCAGACCACCCACGGCCAAACCGGCACCAACCCACGCCGGCGCCGTATAACCGTGGCCCGCGGCGATGACCACCCCGCCGAGCCAGGCGCCCAGGGCATTGGCGACATTGAGGGCGGCGTGATTGCTTGCCGCACCGAGATTTTCGGCATCCCCGGCCACCTGCATGAGCCGCATCTGCAGACTGACCACGAGCAGCCCGGCACAGATCGAACACACCATGATGCTGAGCACCGCCGGAATGAGCCAGTGCGCGGTACCGGTGAAGAGCGCGAGGTTGATGGCCAGCGCACTCAGCCCGATGCCAATGGTCCACAGCATCGACCAGTCCGCGAGCCGCCCGCCCAGCGTGGTGCCCAGCAGGCCGGCGACCCCGAGCAGCAGCATGACCACCGGCACCACGGTCGCGGGCTGGCCGGTGACCTCGGTCAGGGTCGGGGAGATATAGGAGTTCATCGCGAACATCCCGCCGAAGCCGATGGCCCCGGTCAGCAGCGCCAGCCATACCTGCACCCGTTTGAGCGCTCCGAGCTCGCGGCGCATCGCTCCCGGCGCACGGCCGCGGGATTGGGGGACCACTCGCCATACCAACGCGGCGGCGAGCAGCGAGACCACACAGAGCACGACATAGGTTGTCCGCCAACCGAATTGCTGACCGATCCAGGTGCCCAGCGGCACACCCGCGATATTGGCCAAGGGCACGCCGAGCATCACCCGGCTCACCGCCCGCCCCGCCATCCCGGCCGGCATCAGGTCGACGGCGGCGAGCGCGGCCACCCCGAAGTACGCCCCGTGGGGCAGTCCGGTGGCAAAGCGCGCGGCCACGGCCAGCGCAAAGTTCGGCGCCAGCGCCATGAGCATGTCGCCGACGGCGAGTGTCACGAGCAGGCTCACCAGCAGGGTGCGCCGCGGCGCCTTGGCCGCCAGCACCGCGAGCAGCGGTGCCCCCACCACCACGCCGAGGGCGTATGCCGAGATCGTCGCCCCCGCGGTGGGGATGCTCACGCCCAGCCCGCGCGCCGTCTCCGGCAGCAGCCCCATCGCCACGAACTCGGCCGTCCCCACGCCCACCCCGCCCAGGATGAGCGCGATCAGGGATAGGGCAGTCGGTCGGGCGCGCGTCACCGCCACACCCTGTCACGGCCTGGCAAAGCGCCGACCGAGGGCTCAGTCGCCGGTGGGCAACCCGAAGATCGTGCGGTGCCAGTCCTTGTGTGCCACCGCGGTGCGGTCGAACATCACATGCTTGATCGTCGTGTAGTCGTCGAAGGAGTAGGTCGACATGTCCTTGCCGAAGCCGGACTGCTTGACCCCGCCGTGCGGCATCTCGCTGATGATCGGGATGTGGTCGTTGACCCAGACGCACCCGGCCCGGATCGTCGCGGTCGCCGTCAGCGCCCGGTAGACATCGCGGGTCCACACCGAGGCCGCCAGCCCGTATGCCGTGTCGTTCGCCATCGCCAGCGCCTCCTCGTCGGAGTCGAAGGGGCTGACCGTCAGCACCGGGCCGAAGATCTCCTCCACCCAGGCCGCGGTCGTCGGGCCCACATCGGCGAGCAGGGTGGGGGCGTAATAGGAGCCGCGGGCCAAGTCGCCGCCGGGCATGGTGCCGCCGGTGACCACCCGGGCATACGAGCGCGCCGTCTCGACGATCCCGGCGACCCGGTCGCGGTGCGCCATCGAGATGAGCGGGCCGAGGTCGGTCTCCGGGTCCGCGGTGGCGCCGAGCCGGACTTGGGCATAGAGATCGGCAACGCCGGCGACGAAGTCGTCATAGAGCGAGCGATGGACGATGGCGCGAGCGGCGGCGGTGCAGTCCTGGCCGGTGTTGATCAGGCTGCCAGCGACGGCGCCGTGAATCGCCGCCTCCAGGTCGGCATCGTCGTGGACGACGAAGGGCGCCTTGCCCCCGAGCTCGAGGTGAACCCGCTTGGCGGTGGTGGCCGCCGCCTCCAGGACGGTGCGACCCACGGCCGTGGACCCGGTGAAGGAGACCATGTCGACATCGGGATAGCGCAGCAGCGGCGCCCCCGCACCCACCCCGGTTCCCACCACGACGTTGACGACCCCATCCGGCAGCCCAGCGGCCTGCGCGGCCTCGGCAAACATCAGCGAGGTGAGCGGGGTGAGTTCGGCCGGCTTGAGGACGATGGTGTTGCCCGCGGCGATCGCCGGCAGCACCTTCCACGCGGCCATCTGCAGGGGGTAGTTCCACGGTGCCACGGACCCGATGACCCCGACCGGCTCGCGCCGAATGCTGCTGGTGTGATCGGCGGAGTACTCCCCGCTCGCCTTGCCCTCCAGATTGCGCGCGGCACCGGCGAAGAAGGCGATGTTGTCGATCGTCCCGGGCACATCGAACTCCCGGGCCAACCGGATCGGCTTGCCCGCCTGGCGGCTCTCGACCTGCGCGAACTCCTCTGCGCGACTTTCCAGTTCGGCCGCGAACCGGGTCAGCACGCCGGAGCGCTCGCCCGGCGTTGCCCCCGCCCAGCCCGGGTATGCCGCCCGCGCCGCCGCCACCGCGGCATCCACCTCGCCGGCCCCACCGGCCGGGAAGCTCGTCACCGTTTCTCCGGTGGACGGGTCGAGGACGGTCAGGTCCGGGCCGTTGCCTTGGCGGCGCTCACCATTGATGAACTGGGTCACCCGGCGAGCGTAGTACGCACGCGCCGTACGACAGAAGGCTCCCAGCATCAGCTGGGAGCCTTCTCGATGTACCCCGTACGGGATTTGAACCCGTGTTACCGCCGTGAGAGGGCGGCGTCCTAGGCCGCTAGACGAACGGGGCGCAGGACGTTCGCGGCGAATTCTCGACGCGAACGCAAGGAACTCTACACAAGTTGCGCCCCGATGCAGAATCCGGGCCCGTATGACGCTCGCCATACCGGGGTGCCCGGCCCGCCTGCGGACCTGCACGACCCGCCCAGCCCCGCCGCCGCGACGAACGTGCGAGAGTGGACATATGAGCGAGACCACGAACGCCGCCGACGCCAACCCCGCGGCCGAGCGCTCCACGCCTCGGATCGCCCACCTCACCCTCAACGACAGCTTCGTCGAGCGTCTCGACGCGGACCAGTTGCGGGGCTATCTCGAGGCCATCGTTGCGGTCTCGCGGCAGGGCGACTCGGACGAGGAGACCATTGCCGCCGATCTGCGCCAGCGCATGGACGCCGCCGGCGTCGTGCTGCCCGAGGAGTCCTACCGCAACCTGGCCCGACAGGTGCACGGCGGTGTGGATGTCGCGATCAGCACCGACAGCGGCCGGGTCCTCTATGGCGATCCCAACCTGGACATCGAGACCCACGAGCCGGCCGTGCGCGGCAGCGACGACCCGGAGAGTTCCGACCGCCCCTTCTACTCCTGAGTCGAGTAACGCCGCCCGGTCGACCCGCGTCGACCGGGCGCTACTCAGTTGGCTAGACCTCAGTCGACCCAGACCCGGGCATTGCGGAACATCCGCAGCCACGGGCTGGGTCGATCGATCGGGCCGGAGGTCCACGACATTTGGGCATTGCGCTGCACCCGCTCCGGGTGCGGCATCATCGCGGTGAACCGGCCGTCGGGCGTGGTCACCGCGGTTAGCCCGTCCGGGGAGCCATTGGGGTTCGCCGGATAGCTTGCGGCCACGGCGCCGAGCCCATCGACGAACCGGGCTGCGCGACATACGGACTCGGGGTCGCCTTGGGCGGCGAAATCCGCGAAACCCTCGCCGTGTGCAACCGCGATCGGCAACCGGCTGCCGGCCATCCCGGCGAAAAAGATCGACGGCGAGTCCAGGATCTCCACCATCGACAGGCGCGCCTCATACTGCTCCGAGCCGTTGCGGGTGAAGCGCGGCCAGGCCTGCGCACCGGGGATCACCCCGGCGAGCGCGGCGAACATCTGCGCGCCATTGCAGATCCCCAGGCCGAAGGTGTCCGGGCGGTCGACAAAGGCGCGGAAGGCCTCGGTCAACCCCGGATGGAAGAGCACCGAACGAGCCCAGCCTTCGCCGGCACCGAGGGTGTCGCCATAGGAGAACCCCCCGCAGGCCACCAGCCCGGTGAACTCGGCCAGATCGGCTCGCCCGGCCATCAGATCGCTCATGTGCACGTCGTATGCCGCGAATCCCGCCGCGTCGAAGGCGTAGGCGGTCTCCACATGGGAGTTGACCCCCTGCTCGCGCAGGATCGCCACCCTGGGCCGGGCGCCCAGGTTGAGGTAAGGGGCGGCAATGTCCTCATCCGGGTCGAACGTCGGGGCCACCACCAGGGCCGTATGCGGTTGGCCCACCTCGGTCACCTGGGCGTGCTCCTGCGCCGCGCCCTCGGGGTTGTCCCGCAGCGTGGCGATGGCCGTGGAGACGTGATCCCAGGCGGCGATGAGCTCCGACAAGGGTTCGTCGAGCAGTTCCCGGTCACCGGAGGAAATGCGCACCCGGGCATCGGTATTCGTCGCGCCGACGAGTTGGGTGAGTTCGCGTAGACCGTGCTCGTCGAGGATGGTGAGCGCCTCGATGGCCCGCTCGGCCGGGATCGCCACGAGCATCCCGAGTTCCTCCGCGAAGAGGGCGCTGACCGGGGTCTCGGGGTCCGCCATACCGGAGAGGTCGACATCGATCCCGACACCACCGGCGAAGGCCATCTCGCACAGGGACGCCCACAGACCACCATCGGAACGGTCGTGGTATGCCGCCAGGATTCCCTTGTCCCGCAAAGCATTCACCGCAGAGACCGCGGAGACCAGGCGGGCCGGGTCGTCCACGTCGGGGACGGTGGCGCCATACGCCGAGTGCACCTGGGCGAGCACGGACCCACCGATGCGGTGTTGCCCCGCACCGAGGTCGAGCAGGATCAAGACCTGGCCCGGCCCGGCCTGGGGGGTGAGGGTGCCGCGAACATCGTCGAGCGCCGCGAATGCGGTGACCACGAGAGAGACCGGAGAGGTGACCTGACGGGTTTGTCCCGTCTCGTCGCTCCAGCGGCTGCGCATGGAGAGGGAGTCCTTGCCGACGGGAACCCCGATGCCCAGTTGTGGGCACAGTTCCATGGCCACGGCGTGGACGGTGTCATAGAGCGCCGCGTCCTCGCCGGGCTCGCCGCAGGCGGCCATCCAGTTGCAGGACAGCTTGATCCGCTCCAGAGAGATCGGGGCGGCGAGCAGATTGGTAATCGCCTCGCCCACCGCCATCCGGCCCGACGCCGGAGCATCAATGGCGGCCAGGGGCATCCGCTCACCGGTGGCCATCGCCTCGCCGGCCAGCCCCGCGTGGTCGGCCAGGGTCACCGCGACATCGGCGACCGGGACCTGCCAGGGGCCGACCATCTGATCGCGGTGGGTCAGCCCGCCGACCGTCCGGTCGGCGATGGTGATCAGGAAGCGCTTGCTGGCCACCGTGGGGTGGCGCAACACCGCATACGCCGCCTCGCGCACATCGATGTCGGCCGGGTCGAAATCGTCGCCCCGGCGGGTCACCCGCGCATCCGTGCGGGTCATCCGCGGGGGCTTGCCGAGCAGGACCTCCATGGGCAGGTCCACCGGCTGCCCGGCCTCGCCGGCCGGGTCGCCCGCACCGCCCTCGAGCACCAGCTCGCCGTCCGAACTGGCCACTCCGACAACGGCAAACGGGCAGCGTTCGCGCTCGGCGATAGCCGCCACGCGCTCCAGCGACTCCGGTGCGATGGCGAGCACATAGCGTTCCTGGCTCTCATTGCACCAGATCTCGACCGGGGAGAGCCCGGACTCCTCCAGCGGCACCGCGGACAGGTCGAAGCGTGCCCCCAACCCGGCGTCGTGGACGAGCTCGGGGAAGGCGTTGGACAACCCGCCCGCGCCGACATCGTGGATGGCGAGGATGGGGTTGTCCGCGCCGAGCGACCAGCAGTGGGTGATGACTTCCTGGGCTCGGCGCTGGATCTCGGGGTTGCCGCGCTGAACGGAGTCGAAGTCGAGGTGCGCGGCATTGGTGCCGGCGGCGAGCGAGGAAGCCGCCCCGCCGCCCATACCGATCCGCATACCGGGCCCGCCCAACTGGACCAGCAGGGTGCCGGCCGGGAAGGCGATCTTGGTGACCTGGTCGGCGTCGATGGACCCGAGGCCACCCGCGCTCATGATCGGCTTGTGGTAGCCGCGGCGCACCCCGTCGACGCTCTGCTCGTAGACGCGGAAGAAGCCGCCGACGCCCGGGCGGCCGAACTCATTGTTGAAGGCGGCGGCGCCGATCGGGCCGTCGATCATGATGTCGAGCGGGCTGGCGATGTGGTCCGGGGCGCCGAAATCCTCGCTCTCCCAGGGTTCTTCGGCACCCGGCAGGCGCAGATTGGAGACCGCGAAGCCAGTGACCCCGGCCTTGGGCACCGATCCGCGACCGGTCGCACCCTCGTCCCGGATCTCACCGCCGGCGCCGGTGGCCGCCCCCGGGAAGGGCGAGATGGCCGTGGGGTGGTTGTGCGTCTCCACCTTCATCAGAACGTGAACCTCGCCCTCGCGGGCGGCATACCGGCTCGGCCCGTCCGGCGCGCCCTCGGGCAGCCAACGAGTGCGCCGACCCCCGGCCATCACCGAGGCATTGTCCTTATAGGCGACGACCGTCCCCTGACCGGACACCTGCTCGGTATGGCGGATCATCCCAAACAGCGAATGCGGTTGCGGCACACCGTCGATGACGAAGTCGGCGTTGAAGATCTTGTGCCGGCAGTGCTCGGAGTTCGCCTGGGCGAACATGGTCAACTCGACATCGCTCGGGTTGCGCCCGAGAGTGGTAAAGGCGTCCAGCAGGTAGTCGATCTCATCGTCCGAGAGCGCCAGCCCATATGCCGTGTCCGCCTCCTCCAGCGCGGCCCGGCCGCGGCCCAGCACGTCCACCCGTTGCATGGGCGGGGCCTCGCGTTCGGTGAACAGCGCTGCCGCAGAGTCCACATCGGGCAGCGCTGATTCGGTCATCCGGTCGTGCAGCAGCTCGGCACAGGCCGCCCAGTCGGCCTCGCTCAGCTCATCGCCGATAAGGACATATTCGCTCACCCGCTCGACCCGACGGATCGGGACACCGCAGTTGTGCGCGATATCGGTGGCCTTGCTCGACCAGGGCGAAATGGTGCCCACCCGCGGGGTGACCACCACGCGCACCCCGGCGCTGGCCGGCGGACCGGCATACGGCTCGCCATAGGTGAGCAAGGTGGTGACCGTGGCCAGGGTGGCCTCGTCGAGCTCGGTGTCCGAGGCGACCCAGTGGACATACCGGGCGTGCACCTCGCGCACTCCCGGGGCCACCGCGTGCAGTCGGGTGAGCAGGGCGCGGGCCCGGAAATCGGAGAGAGCGTTGCCCCCCGGCACGGTCGTCAGGATCGGCTGGGTGGCAGTCACCGGCTGTGCTTCTCGCTACGCAGTGGGGGCATGGGGACGATTGTCCCAGGTGCCGGAAGCGGCGATTAGCTCCGGCAGCCGAGTGCGCTGGCGGCCCTGGCAGTCGAAGTTGTCCGGGGCCAGCCAGGCCGTGTAGCCGGCGGCGATGGCGGGCCACTCCGCATCGGTGATGGAGAACCAGTCGGTGTCGCGATTACGGCCCTTGTAGACCATGGCGTTGCGGAAGCGCCCCTCATAGGTGAACCCGAGCCGGGCGGCGGCGGCCCGGCTCGGCGCATTGAGGGAGTCGCATTTCCACTCATACCGGCGGTAACCAAGGTCATCGAAGACATGCCGCGCCATCAACGCCATGGCTTCGGTGGCGGCCGTCGTGCGTTGCAGCGCAGAGGAATAGACGATGCCGCCGACCTCCACGCTGCCATTGGCCGGGTCGATGCGCAGATAGCTGGCGAAACCCTGCGGCGCCCCATCCGCGGTCCGGATCAGGTGGGCGGCACCATTTGGCCGGCCCCGTTCATTGGCGATGCAGGCATCGAACTCGGCCCGGCTCATCCGCGGCGAGTAGGGGTAATAAGTCCAGATGCGCGGATCGCTATGCACCACCATCGGTTCGTAGAGCTCCGCGGCGTGCTCGGCTCGCAGCGGCTCCAGGCGCACATGCTCACCGACCAGGATGGTGGCGACCACGGGCGGGCGGGCCGCCCACCCCGGCACGGGCGGGCCGACCGGCATACCGTGCTCGTCCTGTCGCGCCTGCTGCTGGGGGTCCTGCGGGGGCACTGTCACGAGTCTCGATCCTAGGGATGCACCGGCGCCCCCGAGCCGTGGGCCGGGAGCGGGCGACATACACTGCCCGGACAGACAGGGGAGCGCCAGTACGGGGCGCTGAGAGTGCGCGGCAGCGCAGACCCTCGGACCTGATCCGGTTCATACCGGCGTAGGGAGTCGAGTTTCTCCCCGGCATCCGCCGGGCCCTCCAGATCGATGGAGGCCAGTTATGTCCCAGTTCGTCCGCCGCCGCGCCGCGTGCGTGGCCCTCGCCTTGCCGCTCGCGCTCGTCGCCTGCAGCTCGGAGAGCACCACCACGTCCACCTCCTCCAGCACGACTTCCGGCAGCGCTTCCGCCAGCAGCACCTCGGCCACGGGCAGCGAGAGCAGTACCGCCGGGCCGGAGCTGACCCGCACCGACACCCTCACCGTGGTCACTCACGACTCCTTCGCCCTCAGCGATGAGGTCAAGAAGCAGTTCGAGAGCGACACCGGCATCAAGGTCACCTATGTCGCCCCCGGCGACGCCGGGGCGATGGCCAACCAGCTCATCCTCACCAAGGACTCGCCGCTCGGCGACGTGGTCTTCGGCATCGACAACACCTTGGCCACCAAGGTGATCGATGCCGGCGTGTTGAGCCCGTATGCCGATGCCGCCCTCCCGGAGAGCGCCGGCCAGTATGCCGAGTCCACCCACAGCCTGACCCCGATCGACTTCGGCGACGTCTGCGTGAACGCCGACAAGGGCTGGTTCGCCGACAAGAAGCTCGACCTGCCCAAGTCGCTCGATGACCTGACCGACCCGGCATACAAGGACCAGCTCGTCGTGGAGAACCCAGCGTCCAGCTCCCCGGGCCTGGCCTTCCTCGCCGCGACCGTCGGCGCCAAGGGCGAGGACGGTTATCTCGACTACTGGAAGTCGTTGTCCGCCAACGGCGTCAAGGTCGCCAAGGGCTGGACCGAGGCCTATAGCGGGGACTTCTCCGGATCCTCCGGCAAGGGTGATCGGCCGTTGGTCGTCTCCTATGCCACCTCGCCGGCCTTCGAGGTGAGCGAGGACGGCAAGGAGTCGCGCACCACCGCGCTGCTGGACACCTGTTTCCGTCAGGTCGAGTATGCCGGGGTCCTCAAGGGCGCCCAGAACGAGGTCGGTGCGCGCAAGTTCATCGACTATCTGCTCACCGCGGGCGTGCAATCCGAGATCCCGACCCAGATGTATATGTACCCCGTCGACGCCTCGATCGACCTGCCGCAGGAGTGGGTGAAGTTCGCGCCGCTGGCCCCCAAGCCGATCGCGGTGGAGCCCAAGACCATCGCCGACAACCGCGAGACCTGGGTCAAGGACTGGACCGCCACGGTGCTGCGATGA
>CAKZIH010000232.1 GCA_936931335.1 uncultured Nostocoides sp.
CTGGGCCGCGGCGCTCGGCGCGGTGCAGCGGCTTGGCGGGGTGGTGCCCCGGCCCAAGCCGCGCTTCGGCCACGGCGCCGCGGTCGAACTGTCGACCCCGGACGGCCGGGTGGTCACCCTGCTGGGCTCCTACCACGTCAGCCAGCAGAACACCTTCACCGGGCGGTTGACCGAGCCGATGCTCGATGAGGTCTTCACGCAGGCGCGGCGGATCGCCCTGGGTGGATAGGCGCTGGGTGAATAGGCGCTGGGTGAATAGGCGCTCGGGGACTAGGACGCGGGCTCAGTCGGATTCCAGCAGCGCCCGGATGTCGTCGGCGGTGATCTGCCCGGACATCGAGCCGCCCTCGTCGACGACCCGCTGGAAAAGGTCGCGCTTGCGGCCCTGCAGGTCGACCACCTTCTCCTCGATCGTGCCCGCGGAAATCAACCGGTAGACCATGACCATCTTGGTCTGCCCGATGCGGTGGGCCCGGTCCACGGCCTGGGCCTCGGCGGCCGGGTTCCACCACGGGTCCAGCACGAAGACATAGTCGGCTTCGGTGAGGGTGAGCCCGACGCCGCCCGCCTTGAGGGAGATGAGGAAGGCGGTGGCGTCCCCGGTCTTGAAGCGCTCGATTACCGCGGCCCGGTTGCGGGTGGCGCCGTCGAGATATTCGGTGTCGATACCGACGTCGGTGAGCGCCTCGCGCACCAGATGCAGGTATGAGGTGAACTGGCTGAACACCAGCGCGCGGTGGCCCTCGGCCTGCAGTTCCAGCAAGTGCGCGACCAGCGCCTCGACCTTGGCCGACGGGGGTCCGCCGGCGTGTTTGTCGGGGTCGACCAGCGCCGGGTCGAGAGCCAACTGCCGCAGCCGGGTGAGCGCGGCGAGGATGGCGACCCGGTTGCCGACCGGGTCGTCGAGCAGACCGAGCATCCGCTGCCGCTCACGCTGCAGGTACGCCTCATACAGGCGCCGGTGGGCCGGGGAGAGTTCCACCGAGAGGTTCTGCTCCTGCTTCTCCGGCAGGTCGGTGGCCACCATTTCCTTGGTGCGCCGCAACATCAGCGGGCGGATCCGCCGCCGCAGCCGGTCGAGGAGTTCCGGGGCGCCGCCGGCCTCGATCGGGCGCCGGTAGTGCTCCGTGAACCGGTCGGCGCGCGGATAGAGCCCGGGTGCCACCAACGCGAGCAGGGACCACAGGTCCATCAGCGAGTTCTCCAGCGGGGTACCGGTCATCGCCAGCCGGAACGGCGCCCGAATGCCGCGCAGCACCTGGTGGGTCTTGGACTGAGGGTTCTTGACGAATTGAGCCTCGTCCAGGATCAGCCCGCGCCAGTCGCGCGCGGCGAATTCGTCCCCGTCGATCCGGGCCACCGCGTATGAGGTGACCACCAGGTCCGCATCGGCGCTCGCGGTGGCCACATCGGTGCCGCGACGGCGAGCGGTCTCGGCGAGTACCGCGACGCGCAGATGCGGGGCGAAGCGCTCGGCCTCGCCGGCCCAGACGCCGAGCACGCTGGTCGGCGCGACCACCAGCACGGGACCGGTCAGTTCGCCTGCGGCCCGAGCCTTGTCCAGCAGGGCCAGGGTCTGCACGGTTTTGCCCAGGCCCATGTCGTCGGCGAGCACCCCGCCCAACCCGGCTGCCCACAGCGCGGCGAGCCAGGCGTAGCCGTCCACCTGGTAGGGCCGCAGAGTGGCCGCGAAGGTCTCCGGCACCGCGGGCGGCGGGCCCGCGGTGAGCTCACGCAGCCGGTCGACGCTCTGGCTCCAGGCGGCGCTGTCGACATGCGACATACCGAGTTCGGACAGGTCGTCCCACAAACCGACGTGATAGCGGCTCAGGCGCAGCGGCGAGCCGGGATCGACGAGTTCGCGGGCCTCGGTGATCAGCGTGCGTAGGGAGTCCAGCGCGGGATCGTCCAGCGAGAACCAGGTGCCGCTGGCGAGCAGCATCGCCTCGTCACCGGCGGCCAGGGCGCGCAGCAGTCCTTCCAGCGGCACCGACTCCTCGCCGACGCTCACGGTGACGTGCAGATCGAACCAGTCGGTGCGCCCGTCCTGTCCGTCGCTCAGGCCGACGTCGATCACCGGCGCCTCGCGCGCCTGCTCGTATGCGGTGAGCTCGTCCAACCGCTCCACGTGGATATCGGGGTCGAGTTCCAGCTCGGGCAGCACTTCGCCCGTGAATCGCACCACCGACATACCGACCAAACTCAGGCGGTTGGCGAGTTCCCAGTGCCCGGCGTAGCTCGTGCCACGCCGAGTGCGGGCGCCGGGGATCTCGTCCAGGATCTCCAGGCCGGCGAGCAGGTCCTGTTCGCGCTGGCGATGGCGCGGCAGGCCCGGGCCGTCGTCGGCGGTGAGCAGGGCGCCGGAGGGGGCGGCATAGGCGAAGTCGAAGTGCAGGTCGAGATGGGTCGCCCCGGGTTGGCTGACCCGCACCCGCAAGACCGGGCGCGCCTGCTCGGGGATCTGGACGCTGTCGTCGCGGCTGGTGACCTGGGTGTGCTGGCGCAGCCGCGGCAGATAGAGATTGACGAAACGCTCGGTGTCCGGACCGGGAATCCGCACCTGACGGTGGTCGCGCAGCAGTTGGGTGAGCTCCGGGTTGAGCTCCTCGGTGAGGCCGGCCAGCACCAGGCCCTCGCGGGTTTCCACCATCAGCCCGTGCGGCGGTTCGCCGAGTACGGTGATGCCGCGTAGTTGTCCGAACCCGGCCGGCAGGTCCAAGGTCGTGGAGAGCACGATGTCGTCCGCATCGCGGACCACGTCGAGCAGGATCTGCACCGGTTCCGGGGCCAGCATCAGCTCGCCGATGACATTGGAACCCGGCACCAGTTCCACGCCGGCGGCGACGGCTTGGCGTAGCAGCGGCCAGAGGCGGGGGCCGAGGCTGCCGAGGTAGATCTCGCCCTGGCTGTAGAAGTAGCCATCGCGGCCGCCGGCGGTGCGGTGCAAATCGCTGATCGCCTTGAGCGCGGCGACATGGCTCTGGCGCATGGGGGTGCGGGTGTACGCGCTGCTCAACTCACCCCAGGTGAGATTGCGCGCCCAACTGCCGGTCTTGGTGCGCCGGGTGGGGCGCAGCACCACCCGCGGCGGCCCCATCAGGCCGCGGTAGTTCGCGGCGACCGGCAGCGGGTCGACGATCAGGCCCAGCCCGGGGGCGGTGTCCGTCACCTCGGGGCGGTCTGCGACCAGCGGGCCGAGCACGCTCTCCCAGGAAGAGACCGGGGGCGTCGGGTCGATCAGCTCCCGGTATGCCGTGCGCGCCGCCACCAGCACCGCGACCGAGTGCTTGCAGTCCACCTGGATCGGGCAGCTGCACCGGGAGGTCCAGGTGGTCTTGCGATAGGCGGAGCTGACCAGGGTGATCAGCGTCTGATAGGCGTCTGCGCGAGAGCCCTCGACCTCGGCGAGCAGCATCCGTCCGCGGTCGGCGGGGGTGAGGGAGCGCACCATACCGGCCTCGGCGTATGCCGTCCCCCGCGCCAGCGTTGCGGCGCCGACCTGGGCCACAATGTCGGCGTCCTCGAGCCCGCCCAGCCAGGTGGCGGAGGCGAGCGGGGCATTCATCATCCCAACGTAACCCGGGGCATGGGCCAGGTGGAAATGTGCACCGGCCGGGGCTGTCGTGTGCTCACGTGCGCAATCGGCGGCGCAGGCCGGAGGCGCGGTGGATACGCCGCTCCAGCCCCTGCCGGAAGGCGTCCTCGGTGCCGATGATCGTCACCTGGTGCTGAGCGCGGGTCACCGCGGTGTAGATGAGTTCGCGCGTGAGCAGCGGGGAATCGACCTCGGGTAGCAAGACGGTCACCTGGTGCGCCTGGCTGCCCTGGCTTTTGTGCACGGTCGCGGCATGCATGGTCTCCACATCGCTGAGGCGGGAGGCGGCGATCTCGCGGATGCCGGTGCCGGAGTCGAAGACGGCGACCAGGCGCCCGTCGCTGCGCAGGACGACCCCGGTGTCGCCATTGAAGAGGTCCATTGCGTAGTCATTGGTGGTGACCAGCAGGGGGCGGCCGGGGTACATCGGTGCCCAGACGTTTTCCCCAGTCTCCTCGGATACCCACTGCTCGATCTGGCGGTTCCAGTGGCTCACGCCATACGGGCCGCTGCGGTGGGCGCACAGCAAGCGGTGCGTGGTCAGGGCGGCGAGGGCGCCTTCGCGGTCGGCGGCCAGGGCAAGCTCACGCAGGGTCAGCGCGGCCGCCACCATCAGCCCGCGGCGGCCGGTGGCATCGGCTTCCAGGCTGGTCTTGGCGGAGTCCGAGCGCAGCACCGCCAGGGCGGTGTCCGCATCGCCGACCCGGATCGCCTGAGCGAGTTGGTCGATGTCCTCGCCGAAGCGGTAGGTCCGCCGCAGGCGGGCGAGCACCGGACGGATGCCGGGGGTGGGGTCCGGGTCACCCATCTGGGGAGCGGGCTCACCAGCCGGCCTCGGGTTGCTCTCCTGCGCATCGAGACCGGCGGCCAGGTCGGCGAGAATGGCGCCCGCTTCCACCGAGGTGAGCTGGTCGGGGTCTCCGACGACAATCAGCCGGGTGCCGGGGCGTAACGCCTCGAGCAGCCGGGCCATCATCGTCAGCGACACCATCGACGCCTCGTCCAGGACGATCACATCGTGGGGTAGGCGCGCGCCGCGGTTGTGGGCGAACCGGCTGCGCGAATCCGGTCGCCAGCCGAGCAGCCGGTGCAGGGTCGCGGCCTTTGCCTGGGGGAGGCGATCGCGGTCCTCTTTGGGTAGTGCGGCGCTGGCGTCATGGAAGGCCTCGGCGAGCCGGGCCGCCGCCTTGGCGGTCGGTGCGGCGAGCGCGAACCGGGGCACATGGAAGCCGTCACGGACAGCATATTGCTCGGCCAGCAGGGCGAGGATCTTGGCGACGGTCGTAGTCTTGCCGGTGCCCGGGCCCCCGGTGATGACCACGGTGCGCTCGCGGACCGCGAGGTCGGCGGCGGTGCGCTGATCGGCGTCGTGCGCATTGGGGAACAGGCGCGCCAATCCCGCGGCGAGCGTGGCCTCGTCCACCGGGGGCGGGGGTGCCTCGCGCCGCTCGCGGAGCACTCGCGCTACCAGCATCTCTTGGTCGTGATAGCGCTCGAGATAGAGCAGACCGTCGTCGACCAGCAGGATCTGCCGCGCCACCAAGGGACTGGCGCTGACCTTGGCCAGCCAAACCTGCGGGTCGGTGGGCCAGGGGAACGCCGGGTCGAGTTCGGTGGCATGCCGCAGGTCCATCGCCACCGAGCCCGTGCGCACGGCCCGGGTGGCCAGGGCCAGCGCGAGGGCGACTTCCTCGTCCTTTTCGCCCGCGAGTTGCGCCAGCCGGGCCGCGACGTGCACATCGGCCGCGTGCAGCACGCCGGCGGCGTTGGCGTCGGCGAGCAGCCCGGTGGCCCGGTTGGCCCGCCGCCGGTCGCCCAGCGGTATGGCGCGCTCCGGGGTCGGCTGCGCGGACATGGTGGTCATGGTGTCACTCACTTGCGCCGTCCAAGAGTGCGGAGATCTCCATGACCAGGCGGATCGGCGGCTGCCAGGAGAACACCCCGGTGGGCTGGCCGTCGATGATCGGGGTGTCCGGGCCACACATCCCGCGCAGGTAGAGATAGAGCACCCCACCGAAGTGCTGATCCGGCTCGTATGCCGGTAGCCGCCACCGCAGGAACCGGTGCAGCACAACGGCATACAGCAGCGCCTGCAGGGGATACGAGGAATGCTGCATGGCCGCCGCCAGCGCCGCCGGCCCGTATGTCGCTGCGGTCAGTTGCGCATCCGGCGGGCCCAGCCAGTTCGTCTTGTAGTCGACGATTAAGTAACGCCCGCCCACCCGCAGCACCACGTCGACCGAGCCGGTGAGGTAGCCGCGCAATTGTTGATCGCCGAGCAGGGGATCGGATAGGGCGTCGGCGAAACCCAGCAGAGGGTCGCCCTCGGGCAGGTGCGTACGCAGCAGTGGCGCCAGCTCGGCCAGTCGGATATCCCGGCCCCGGCCGCCCCGGTCGCCACCGGCCAGGGGCAGCTCGAATTCCAACTCGCACAAGCGATCCCGCGGACCAATGTCGGCCAATGTGGCCCCCGGGGCGAGCGGGCCGAGGGGGGAGCGGCATACCAACTCCAAGGCATCGGCAAGCTGAGCTTGGGACAGCTCCACCGGCCAGTTGACGAGCTGCTCGGCGATCCGGCGGCGCAGTTCGGCCCGCAGATCCGGCGCGAGCGGGTCGGCGACCTCAAGCACGGCGTGCACGAGCGAACCGAAAACATTGCCGACCGGGAGCGTGGCCATCGGCGAAGGCACGCGCGCTGCGGCAGCCAGTTCCGCCGCGCCCGAACCCGCGTCGTCGAGCGAAAGCGTTGCCGGCAACAACTCCGCCGACGGGGCCTCGTCGTCCTTGCCCGGCAGTTCCGGTTCCGACCCACCGGCCGCGTGCGGCAGCGCATCGCTGGCCCGGGTGAGCGCGCTATAGGACGTCCGGCGCCAGTGTTCATCGAGGTAGCGGTCGAAGGTGCGGGCCGCCAGGGCCTGCGGTATCGCAGGCGCGTGCGACGCGGTCACCGGCGCCTGCGTGGTCATGACCTCCAGCTGCGGTCCGCCGACGTGCATCCAGGCGCCCAGTCGTTCGGCGACCAGGCGATCGGTTGGCACCGGGGTCTCCGGTTCGGGTTCACCCACGCCCTTCGGGTCCCGGCCGAGCAGCGCGCGATGCAGCGGGGACGCCGGGGTCGTCGTCAGCGGAGCCCACCAGGTGACGAGCTGGCTCTGGGCGCGGGTGAGCGCCACATACAGCAACCGCAGACTCTCGCCATCGTCCTCGGCCCGCGCGCGGGCCCGGGCGTCCTGGGCGGGGTCGTTGCTGATGTCAACCACCCGTTGGCCGTGCGCATCGTGATAGCGCAGCACGGTGCGCCGGCCCGAGTTCTTGCGGGGAAGTTCGGTGAGGCTGGACACGAACCGGTCGCCGAGGAAGGGGGCATAGACGATCGGGAACTGCAGGCCCTTGCTGGCATGCACGGTGGCCAATTGCACTGCGGCCGCATCGCTTTCCAGGCGACGGCTGCGCTGCCCGGAGGGGCGCTCGGCGTCCTCCGCGAGCCGGCGGCGTAGCCAGGCCGTCAGCGCGGAGAGCCCGAGCTTGTCGGCGGTGGCGTTCTGGTGCAGCAGCTCCGACAGATGCCGGACATCGGTGGAGCGACGCTCACCACCGGGGCCGGTCAGCAACCGCTCGGCCAGGCCACCGGCGTCCGCGGCGGCCACCACCGCCGGGATGCCGCGCAGCGCGAAGAGTTCGGCCCAGCGGCGCAGGCGGGCCGCCACGGCGTCGGTGAGTTCGTCACCCCGCTCATCCAGCTCCGCTAGGTCATGGCCGAAGAATGGCGTCACCGCGGCCGTGCGCACCCGGCGCGACCGGTTCGGCATCTCCATGGCTTCCAGCAGCATCAGCCACCAGCGTGCGGCAGGGGAGCGCAGCACGCTCTCGTCACCGGCCAGTACTGCCGGTATGCCGATCGCCGCCAGCGCCGAACGCACCTGTTGCAGTTGGACATTGGTGGCGCACAGCACCGCGATGTCACCGGCCTGCAGCGGCCGACCGTCGAAGGTTGCCCCGCTCGCCAGCACCCGGGCGATGTCGGCGGCACAGTCCGCAGCGATCAGCGGGCGGGCCACGTCGACCTTGGCCAGCTGGTTGGGCTCCACACCGAATGGGGTGCGGTCGGCCACCCGCAGCCGCCAGGGCGCGGACACCGGCAAGCCGGCCAGCCGGGAGTCGGTATGGCTGGCGTCCACCGCCGAGATCACCACATCGGCATTGCCGAGCGCCATCCCGGACAGGCCGGCGCTGAGCGCCTGCACCAGCGGGGCGTCCGAGCGCCGGTTAGTGGCCAGCGTCTGCTGCTGATCGGCGAGCGCGCGGGCCCGCAGGTAGGTGTCGATATCTCCGCCGCGGAAGGCATAGATCGCCTGCTTCGGATCGCCGATGAGCACCAGGGTGGAGTGGCCATGGAATGCCCGCTCGAAAACCAGCCACTGGATGGGGTCGGTGTCTTGGAATTCGTCCACCAGGACCACGGACCAGCGCTGCTGCATTCGGGCGCGGGCGGGTGAATCGCCCGGTTCCAGGGCGACGGCGAGATCGCGCAGCAGGTCGTCATACGACAAGATCCCCAGCGTGCGCTTGCGCCGGTCGAGCTCGACGCGCACCGCCTGGCCGAAGGCCACGCACTCGGCGTCCAGGCTGTCGTCCGCGGCGTCAACCGGGCCGATCAGCGCGGCGGGGTCAGCGGTCACGGTCTCCGCGATCTCGCCGGCTTCCTTGCGGGAGAACGGGATCCGATCGGCTGCGCGATAGCGCGCGAGATAGAGGTCGTCGACCACTTCGGTGCGCAGATCGGTCAGGTCCTCCACCAAGGTGGTGCCTGGATCGGTGTCGCCGGCCACCCCCAGGCTGCGCAGGACCGTATGGCAGAACTGGTGGATGGTGGCGATCGTGGCGTCATCGAACGCCCCGAGGGCATCGCGGATGCGCCGGTGTCGTAGGGCGATCTCGTCCCGGGGGAAGGGTGCCGGTTCGAACTCGCCGATCAGCGTGCGTTCCAGCCGGTCCGGTTCCCGTTCCAGCGCACCGCCGTCCAACCGCGCCCGCAGGAACACCTCGGTGCGGATGAGCCGTTCCCGGACCCGTTCGCGCAATTCCTCGGTCGCGGCCCGGCCGAAGGTGACCACCAGGAGTTCGTGCAACGGGGTGCCCTCGGCGACATACCGGGCCACCAGGGCGGCGATGGCCCAGGTCTTCCCCGTCCCGGCCGAGGCTTCCAGCACGGTGGTCCCGGAAGGCAGCGGCCCGCTGATCGTGAAGACGCTCGGGCCGATTCCGGGTGGCGCGCTCATCGTCTGCCACCGGCGAGCAAGGCCGGGCGCCAGACCCGCATGGCGGTATGCCCGAACCGGGACGGCAGGCTCTCCGCCTCGGCCGCGAACTGCCATACCTCCTCCTCGGCGGGAGCATCCAGCCAGATGTCTAGGCTCGGCCGCGGGCCGTAGAGCAGGGCGATCGAGGCGTCGTCGTTGTCGTTGTATTCCTCGAACGTCTTGCGCGCCTTGTCCAGGGCGAGCTTCTCGCGTCGGCCGCGCAGATTATGCAGTTGCTCGGCGTAGTCGTAGGACGCCTTCGCGGAAAAGGCGAGCGGCATCCGCAGGCCCAGGTCGCGCACCTCGACCAACTCGAGCAGGAAGGTCCGGGCAATCCCGGGGTCGATGGGCCCGCGACTCCAGACCTGGCCATCGGATCTCCCCCGACCGACCGCGTGCGCGGTCCACGGGCCGGCCGAGGCCGGGGTACCGGCGCTCAGGGCCAAGAGCGCGATCCAGGCCTGCAGCCGGTGTTTGCCGCTGAGCTTGGAGAAGGTGGGTACGACATACGCCCGGTCGCGGACCTGGTCGACGGTGCCGATGAGGCGCCGCCCACCGCCGAGGTCGACGTCCACGTCGACCGAACGTGCCGGGTTGGCGAAGGCACCCGGCAACAGTCGATCGGCCGCCTGGGCGATCGCGTCCGCACCCGGTCCGAGTTCGCGTAGCAGGCTCATGCCCAGCCCCGCCGGGGGTAGTTCGCCGCGCTGCCGTTCGGCGCGCTCGATGGCCGGGATCTCCTGGCTTTGCAGCCGGGCGCGCAAGAGTCGTTCGCCGATCTGCCAGCGTTCCAGTCCGTCCAATTCGATGGGGATCCCGTCGGCGCGCAGGCTGTCCTCCAGCGGGGAGGCAATGTCGAGACGGTCGCGCAGGAACGCCCGGGTGGGATTGGCGAAGAAGCTCTGCAGATCCGCCAGGGTGACCTCCTCCTGTGGGCGGGCTGGGAGCAGGCCGGGCAGGCGCAGGCCGGTCGTCGACGCGGGCAAGGGGGCATGGTGCTGGTCCTCGTCGATGGAATCACCATTGTTTTGGTCGCCGGCACGCGCCGCGGCCAGCGCCCGGGCGGCCGCCACCGCGTGGGGGTCGAAGGTGAACGGCATACCGCCGGCGGTACTGGCGAGGTTCGCCTCGTCGAAGGGCTGCAGGGGATGCCGGCGCAGCGGCGGCACCGCCGCCTGCTCCCCGGTCGCCGGTGGCGCAGGGAGCGTTCCGATGCCGGCGCTGGCCCGCGCGGCATCGAGCAGTTCACCCAGGGGCACCGCGGGCGGGCGACGGGCTCCGGTATGCGGATCGGCCCCGCTATAGGTGACCACTAGGGTCTCGCCCGCGGCCAGGATCGCATCGAGAAGCAGTTGCCGGTCCTCGCTGCGGGGGTCGCGTTCGCCGGTCAGCGGCGACCTGGCCAGGACATCGTCGCCATCCGGGCTATTGGTGCGGGGAAAGACCCCGTCGTCCAGGCCGAGAAGGGCGATCACCCGGTGGGGGACCGAGCGCATCGGGGTCATCGTGCAGACGGTCAGGCTGCCGGTACGGAAGTTGGCCCGGGTCGGCCGCCCGCTCAGGCGGCCCGACAACAAGGCCCGAATATCGCTGTGCGCCAACGGCAATGTGCCATCTGCGGCGGTAGTGACCAGACTCAGTTCTCGTTCGAGCTCCGCCCGCTGCCACAGGTCGGCGAAGGGCACCTCGGTCAACGAGCCGATTGCTGAGGAGATGGCCGCCATCCAGTCGCGGGCATGTACCGCGCTGGCCACGGCCTCCCGCAACGCGGCGATCCTGTCCAGGAACTCCGCTGCCCGGCCGGCCAGGTCGATGGAGCCGCTGTCCACGTCATCCAGGGGGAGGATGCCGGCATACTCCCGGTCCGGTTCTTCCGACCGGGCCACGCCCAGCAGCAACCGGTCCATGCCCGTGCGCCAGGTGTTGGCGCTCTCACCGGCGAGCCCGAACTCGGCCCGGTGGGACTCGTCCAGACCCCAGCGGACGACTGCCTGATCGACCCAACTGCTGAGGCGATCGAGGTCGTCTTCGTCGAATCGGAAGCGTCGGCGCACCGGCTCCTCGCCGGCCAGATCGAGCAGTTCGCTGGCGGTGATCCGGCCGCCTGCCAGTTCCACTAGGCGCGCGGCGATGGCCAGCAGCGGGTTGGTGGCGGTCAGCGACCGGTCGGCCAATTGCACCCGCAACAGATGGCCCGGGTGCGCCGCCCCGCCGAGACTCAGGTCGGCCAGACCGAATGCCGCTTGGATCAGCGGGGCGAAGCTGTCGATATCGGGGCACATGACGAGAATGTCGCGCGGCTCCAGCGTCGGATCGTCGGCGAGCAGCCCGAGCAGCACCTCGCGTAGCACCTCTACTTGGCGGGCCGGCCCGTGGCAGGCATGCACCTGGATGCTGCGATCGGTGGCATGGATGCCCCGGGCCGCGGCCTGCGCGGCATTCGGCAGCCGGTTTTGCCGCAGATCGTCCTGCACCCACTGCAGCCAGGTGCTCGGGGGGACCTGTGGGCTCACCGGATCGGGCGCCGGCTGCCAGCGGGTGGCTGCCAATCCGCGCTGCAGCTCGCGGACGTCGCGGCCCAGGGAGGCCAGCAGGGGGTTGGCCACCGTCAGCACCGAGCGGTCCGCGGAGCGGCGGATCCGTCCCGCCGACACCTGCCCGGTCAGTTCGTCCCACAGCGCCGGGCTCGGATGCGGTAGCCAGAGATGGACATCACGGCTGCCGCCGAGGGCATCAAGCAATTCCAGCTCTCCCGCCGCCAGCCGCGTGGGCCCAAATAGCGAGAGCCGCGGCGGCAGATCGAACTCCTCCGGTCGCTCGCGCAGCGCCCTCAGCGCCTCGCGAAGCCGCTGCCCCGGGGTCGGCCCGCCGACCCTCGCGACGAGCGACTGCCACAGGCGTGGCTGCCAGGCCAGATCGGGGTCCAGCGGGCCACCGGCGCCATCGCTCCAGGGCCCCTGTGCGCCGGCCTGCTCCCACCCGGTCAGCAACTCGGGCCGCTGCTCGGCATAGGAGTGGAAGAGCCCCGCCAGGCGGCGGGCAACGGCATACCGGCGACCGACGCGCAACCGCCCCTCGGGGCTGTCATCGCCATACCCGAGGTGCCGGGCCAGCGGCGCGGCCCAGGGCTCACCAAGCGCGGCGTCCAATTCGGCGAGCAGCGGCCACACCAATTGCTCGGGCAGCCACGGGTCGTCGCGGTCGGTGCCCAACAACAGGGTGATCAGCGAATTCGGACGCAGGAAACGCACCCCCGCGCATACCCCGTCCTCACCCGCGCCACCAGCCCCCGTGCTGGCCCCGAGCCGGTGGGAGAGGCGTTGGGTGAGCCAGCGCTCCACTCCCTTGGCCGGGACCACCACGAGTTCCTGGACGAAGGGGTCGTCCAGGGGCACCGCGAGCACTCGGGCGAGCCCCTCGGCGAGGAGGTCGGTCCGCGTGGCGCGGTGCAGGATCACGGGCATGGGGACACCCTAGATTCCGGGTCCGACAACCCCGTCGCAGTTGCCCTCACCGCCGTCCTGGTCCCCTAGGCTGCCCGGTATGGAGCGGGTCTATGCGCCGATCATTCAGGTCGCCAAGGGGCTATTTCGGGCGCAAGGGCTGCAATTCACGATCGTGGGATCGGAGCATGTGCCGCGCACTGGCGGGGCGGTGATGACCATCAACCACCTCAGCTACTTCGATTTCACCTATGCCGGCCTGGCCGCGCAGGAATCCAAGCGGTATGTCCGGTTCATGGCCAAGCAGTCGATCTTTCAGCATCCAGTGGCCGGGCCGCTGATGCGGGGAATGAAGCACATTCCGGTCGATCGCCAGTCCGGCTCCGCGTCCTACCGCGAGGCCATCGCCGCGCTGAAAGCGGGCGAAATCATCGGGGTCTTCCCGGAGGCGACCATGTCGCGTTCGTTCGAGCTCAAACCCTTCAAGTCCGGGGCCGCGCGGATGGCCCGGGACGCCGGCGTCCCGCTGCTGCCGACCACCCTGTGGGGAGCCCAGCGCGTGTGGACCAAAGACGCCCCGAAGAACCGGGGACGCAGCCACATACCGGTGTTCATCGAGGTGGGCGAGCCGATCTGGGTGCCCAAGGGGGCCAACGTCGAGGAGGCCAACGACCGCCTGCGGGCGGCGATGCAGGCGCAACTCGACCGCCAGCAGCAGGCATACCCCCAGCTTTCGGGCGCCGACCTGCGCTATCTGCCCGCGCGCCTGGGCGGGACCGCGCCTACCCCGGAGGCCGCCGCGGAACTCGACCAGCACGATATGACGCGCACCAGGGACAAGTTCAACACCTGAGCACCGGTCGCGGCATCGGGGCAGCGCCCTACGTACGATCTCGCGGTGCGCATCTCGACGGTCAATGTCAACGGCATACGGGCCGCGCAGCGGCGCGGGTTCGGTAATTGGCTCGCGACTACCAAGCCGGATGTCGTTGCGCTGCAAGAGGTTCGCTGCCCGGTGGACGCACTTCCGGAGGATGCCTGGGGTGGCTACCACGCGGCCTATGACGCCGGCGCCCGCGCCGGACGCAATGGAGTGGCGGTGCTCACCCGGGAGCCCGCGGCGGCGGTGCGGACCTTGGACCCAGCGGGATACGACTACCCGATCGCCCGGGAGCTGCGGGCATTCGCCGACCAGGGCCGGTATGTCGAGGTCGACCTCGCCGATGCCCCGCTCACCGTGGCCTCGGTCTATGTCCCCAAGGGCGGGCTGCCGGGGCACCTGCAGATCCCGGCCCGGATGCGAGAGGCACCGGACGGGGGAGCGGCATACCAGCGCAAACTGCAGTTCGCCGCTGGACTGAGCCGGCATCTACACCGCGGGCGCCGCACTGCGGCGGCACGCGGGCGGGAGTTCCTGGTGATGGGGGACTTCAATGCCGCCCACCACGAGCACGATGTGGCCAACTGGCGGCGCGCGAAGACGTCCGTGGGTTTCCTGCCGGCCGAGCGCGAGTGGCTCGCCGGGTTGCTCGGCCCGCGCACCTTTGTCGACGTGCACCGCCGGTTGCATCCCGACCAGCCGGGCCCCTACACCTGGTGGAGTTGGCTCGGGCAGACGTATGCCGTGGACGCCGGCTGGCGCATCGACCTGCACCTGGCGAGTCCGGGCCTGGCGCGGACCGCGCGCCGGGGGTGGGTAGACCGGGAGATCGACGGGATCCGGATGAGCGACCATGCCGCGGTCACCGTCGACTACGCGATTGAGCTAGCCGAGCGTTGAGCTGAGCCGCCTCAGACGGAGTGGCCGAGGTGCGCCAGCGCCTGACGCAGCAGCACACCGTGGCCGCGGTCCATCTCGGTCAGCAGCTCCGGAGCGCAGGCCTCCTCCGGGGAGAGCCAGGCCAGGTCCAGCGCGTCCTGCTGCGGCGCGCAGTCCCCGGCGACGGGGACGATGAAGGCCAGGGACACCGCGTGCTGGCGCGGGTCGTGGAAGGCGGTCACCCCGGGGGTCGGGAAGTATTCGGCCACGGTGAAGGGGACCGGGCTCGGCGGCACCTGCGGCAGGGCGACCGGACCGAGGTCCTTCTCCAGGTGTCGCAGCAGGGCGTCGCGGATGCGCTCGTGGAACATCACCCGGCCGGAGATCAGCTCGCGCTGGATGGCCCCGTCGGCGGTGGCGCGCAGCAGCAGCCCCACCTCGGTCACGGCGCCGCCCTCACCCACGCGCACCGGAACGGCGTCGACATAGAGGATCGGGAGCCGGCCCCGGGTGGTCGCCAGCTCCTCGTCGCTGAGCCAGCCGGTCTGCGCCTGTACCTCGGGCCAGTTCATGGACGCTGTTCTATCACCGCTCGATGAGCGTCTCCGGGGCGGGCTGCTCGAAGGACACGGGCGCGGCGAAGGCGGCCCGGCGTGCGGCGCGGCGCAGCGCGCCCAGCACAGCCGGCCCGGCGAGCACGATCATCACCACATTCGTGATCGCCCGGCCCAGGTCCCACCCGAGGCTGGTGGCCAGGGAAAAGAGTGCGAACCGGTGCAGGTTCTCCCAGATCGGCGCGCCGGCGATGAACGAGAGTCCGGTCCCCGTCCCGATCGCGAACGGCCAAAACGAGAAGTTGAGCAGCCAGCCGTACATCAGCGCCGAGAACCCGCCGTATGCCGCGAGCAGCACCACCTCCGACCGGCCCCGGGCGCGCGGCAGCAGACCCGCGCCCAGACCGACCCAGGCCGCGCCGAGCATTTGGTAGGGCAGCCACGGGCCGACCCCACCGGTCAGCAGCGCCGACGCGAACAGGGTTGTGGTGCCCAGGACGAACCCGAACCCGGGCCCGAACACCCGCCCGGCCAACACGAGCAGGAAGAAGACGAGTTCCACCCCGCCGCTGCCGGCGCCGAGGGGGCGCAACACCGCGCCGACCGCGGAGAGCACCCCGAGCATG
This sequence comes from uncultured Nostocoides sp., assembly GCA_936931335.1. Lineage (GTDB taxonomy): Bacteria > Actinomycetota > Actinomycetes > Actinomycetales > Dermatophilaceae > Nostocoides_A. Next base: position 15,278 of record CAKZIH010000232.1, read on the forward strand.
GCGATGGCCTTGACGTCGAGTCCGCCTTCGGCGACCTCCGCCAGGACGACGCCGAGGATCAGCGGCAGCAGCAGCGCGAAGACAAAGGGCGCATCTGCCCCGTGCGCCAGCCCGGAGCCGGGATCGACGATCAACGGCCAGCCGAAGGCGACCAGGCCGGCCAGGGACGCCAAGACGATGGCAACCGTGGAGCGCGGGCGCAGGCCGATGGCGTGGGTGCTCACGACATACCGTCCTCGGCCAGGGCGTGGACGACCTCGGCGACGGTCAAATATTCATGCGGCGCAACGATCTTCGTCACCTGGGGGGCGTATGCCGGGGAGGCCGACACGATCTCGCGGGTCGGTCCATGGGCCACGATGACGCCCTCGGCCATCACCACGACGTCGTCGGCGACCGTGGCCACGAACTCCACATCGTGCGTGGAGACGAGGATCGCGTGGCCGGTCTGGGCGAGGGCGCGCAGGGTCTGGCTGAGTTGGTCCTTGGCGGGATAGTCCAGGCCGCGGGTGGGTTCGTCCAGCAGGATCACCTGCGGGTCCGCGGTCAATTGCACGGCCAGGACCAGGGCCAACTTTTGTCCTTCGGACAGATCTCGGGGATGCCGCTGCCCCGGTATGCCGGGTGCCAGCCGCTCCAGCAGGGCCGCCGCCGACCCCGGCGCCGCGCCGCTCTCCCGGTCGGCCTGGGCGCATTCGCTGCCCACGGTGTCCAGGTAGAGCAGGTCGCTGGCGGTCTGCGGCACCAAGCCGATCCGGCGCCGCCGGCTGCGCGGATCCAACTCGCGCGGGTCGGTGCCGTCGGCCAGGGCAACCCGGCCGGCAGAGCGGGGACCGGAACCCTGCAGGGCCCACAGCAGCGAGGACTTGCCGGCCCCATTGCGCCCCATCAGCGCGGTGACCCGCCCCGCGGGCAAACTGAGGTCGACCCCGGCCACTGCGCGGACCTGGCCGTGCTCCACGTGCAGTCCTCGGGTGGTCAGGTCTGGGATGCCGGAACTGGCGGCCGCGGCCTCGTCTGCCGGTGGGGGCACCTGAGCGAGAGCGGCACGCAGTGGAGCTGCGGCGCGCCGGGCATCCCGGACGGAGACCGGCAGGGGTGACCACCCGGCATACCGGCCCAAATGAACGACCGGCGGGGCGCCGACACTGTCGCGCAAGATCTGTGCCGGGGCGCCATCGCGGACCCGACCGTCCGCGACCTCGACGATCCGATCGGCGTACTGGACAACGCGTTCCAGGCGATGCTCGGCGACCACGACGGTGACCCCGAGGTCGTGGACCAGGCGGGTGATCGCGGCGAGCACTTCCTCGGCACCAGTCGGGTCGAGGGCGGAGGTGGGTTCGTCGAGGACGAGGAGCCGGGGGTGCATCGTGAGCACCGCGCCGATGGCGACCCGCTGCTGTTGCCCGCCCGACAGATCGCGCAAGGGGGCGGCGCGCAGGTCGGCGATCCCCATCAGATCCAGGGTTTCCTCGACGCGCTTGCGCATCACCGCGGGGGTGAGGCCGAGTTGCTCCATCCCGTAGGCAAGTTCTTCCTCGACCGTGTCGGTGGCGAAGCCGGCCAACGGGTCCTGGCCGACCACCCCGACCAGCCCGGCCAGGTCGCGGGGGCGGTGGGTCGCGGTGTCCAGTCCGGCGATCCGCACCGAACCGGCGAGGGTGCCACCGGTGAAGTGCGGGACGTGCCCGTTGAGGCAGCCCAGCAAGGTCGATTTGCCCGACCCGGTGCGCCCGATGACCAGGACGAGTTCACCCTCCTCGATGGCCAGGTTCACGTCGGTCAGGGTCGGCGCCGCGGCGTCCGGATAGCGCACGCTGACGCGGTCCAGGTGGACCAGGGGGTCAGCCAGTACCAAGGGCTCAGAGATCATGCCGCCACCTCCACTCGGGCGGACGGGCGCGCGGAGGTCAGCGGCGGGACCGGCGTGGCCACCGCGGGCAGGGCTGCCAGGGTCAGACCGGCAAAGGCGATCCAGGGCAGCGCCGGGGTGGCCAGGGCCGGGGACAACGGCATACCCAGGGCGCGGGGGTCGGTGCGCAGGACGATCAGGGCCGCGGCCAGGGCGACGAGACCCGTTGCCGCAGTGAGCCATTCGGGCCAACCCCAGGGGTCTTGTCGGTACCGGGTGCGGGTGACCGCGCGGCCACCCAACACCAGAGCGAGCACGCAGAGGACCACCCCGGTCAGCAGAACCGGCAGGCCGAGGGCCGCGGGTGACGTGGTATCCAGGAGCCCATAGAGGCCCAGTGCCGCGCCCAGCAGGCCGGCGAGCGAGATGATCCCGGTCAGTCGGTTGGGCTCTGCGGTCCGGCGGCCGTAGCCGCGGGCGTCCATGGTCGCCGCCAACGCCAGCGACCGGCCCAGTGTGTCCTGCAGGACCGGCATCGCCACCTGACGCACCGAGCGCAACCGGGTGCTCGTGTCGCCGCGCAGTGCCCGGGCTCGCTGGACACGCTGGACGCTCTCGGCCAGTTGAGGGGCAACGGTGATCGCCACGACCACGGCGGTGCCGATCTCGTGGAGGGCGGCGGGCAGCACCTTGAGCAGCCGTTTGGGGCTGGCCAGGGCATTGGCGGCACCGATGGCGAGGATCATCGTGGCCAGGCGGGCGCCTTCTAGGGCGGCACCGAGCAGTCCTTCGAGGTAGATCGTGCCACCGAGTTGAATGCCGGCCGCCCAGGAGGGCAGGTGTGCCTCGGGCAGGGGCAGCACCAGGATGTGTCCGAACTTCAGGCCGACGATGACGTGCATCACCATCCGCACCAGCACGATGAACCCGGCCAGCACCGCATAGAGCCGGAAGGCCCGGCCCCACGGTGAGCCGTCGCGCCGGGCCAGGACGACCACCACCAACACGAGCACGTATGCCGCCAACAGCACCGGGTTGGTCGTCAGGCTCGCCGCCGCGGCCAGGGCGATGGCCCACAGCCACCAGGCCGCGGGATGGAGATGCCGGATCACCAGAGCCTGCTCACGAATCTGTGCTCAGCACGCTCGGCCTCACGCAGCTCGGGCGCGATCCCGTTGCCGGCGAACGACCAGGGCTCCGCCGACGAGCAGCAGCCCGACGGCGGCCCCACCCCCGAGGATGGCTGCGGCCGGGAGGCCGCCACCGTCGGAACCGGCGCTGGGGGCCGCGCCCGCCATGGGCGGGGTGGTGGTGGTGGCGGACGTGGGGACCGGGGTGCCACTCGTGCTCGATGCCGAGGTGGTGGCGGAGTCGGAACTCGTACCGGAAGCGGAGGTTGTCGACGTGGCGCGCGACGAGGTGCCGCTCGGGGTGCCGGCGGGCGAGTTGGGCGACGTAGGGCTGTCGGAGGGGCCTGGTTCAGTGGTGGGAGAGGCGGGGCCGGGGGTGGTCGAGCTCGGCGCTGAGGTGGGGCGAGAACTACTGGAGGAGGTGGTCGCCGGTGGCCGGGACGTCGAGGATGTCGTCGAGGTCGTGCTCGGCGCGGCAGGTGGCGCCGCGGGCGGCGCCATGCCGGGAGTCCGGCCAGCGCCGAAGGCGAGACCGACGGCGGTGCCGGGAGCGGGGTTCAGGGTGGCCGCCCCGGTGTTGGAATAGGTCCAGGAGCCCCCCGCCGGGCCATGCCAGAGTGCCCAGTATGCCGATGCCGGTGGCGTCTGAACGCAGGCGTCATCAGCGGGTGCCGGGAATCCGGACACCCGGCAGATGAAGGTCGTCGGATACCGCTGGGTGCCCTCCAGGGGGAACCCCGCTGCCTGGACTGCCTGCCAGGCGGACGCCGGATCGCCTGCGGCGCAACCGGTGCGGATGCTCCCGCCGAAGTCCACGATGACGCTGACCCCGTCATTCGCCGATGCGCAGACAGCTGCGCTGGCGGGTGCCGCGGGCAGCAGGGACAGCCCCGCTGCGGCTGTCCCGGCACTCAGTAGCGCCGCTCGCAGCCGGGGCGCGCTTGCCCGGGTCATGCCGGCGGGGGAGTGGTCGGGGGCTTGCCCGCGCCATAGGACCAACCCTCGACGGTGCTCGGCGCGGGGTTGTAGCTACCGGCGCCCTGGCTGGAGTAGGTCCATTTCCCGCCGCGCTTGGCGTGCCAGTAAGACCAGTAGGCGGTGGCCGGGGGCATGACCACGCAGGCGTCCCTTGACGCCGCTGGGCGGCCGTTGATGCGGCATACGGCCCCGGGGAAGCGCTGGACCATGGTCACGGTGAACCCCGCTTCGCGCAGTGCGGCCAGGCCGTTCGCCGGGTCGCCGGGTGCGCAGGAGGTGGTGCGGGATGCGCCGAACTGCACGACGACGGTGACGCCCTTCCCCCGGGGGCACGCCGCCCGCTGGCCGTCCGGTGCTTCCACAGTGGCGGCCGGCATTGCGGCGCTGCCGCCGTTCGCGGACGAGGCGGCGGAGGCGCTCGGTGCGGGCGTCACGCTCAAGGCGGTCGCGCAGGTGAGGGCCGCCGCCAGGGGGGCGAGGGTGCGGATTGTGGTGGTCATCGGGTGCTCCTCGGGCGTCGCAGGATGTAGGTGGCGGCCGCGCCGCCGAGCAGGATGAAGGCCCCACCGCCGGCCAGGGCCCAGGGGTTGTTCTCGGCCGGGGCCCGCACTGCGCCACCGGCCACGGGTCCGGTCGCCGCGGCGGGCGCTGCGAGGGCCGGGCTGGGACCGGTCGTCGAGGTCGGCGCCGGGGTGCTGGCTTGGGCGGTGGAACCGGCTGAGGTGGTGGAACTGGGTTGAGTGCTGGGACTGGCCGACGGGTCGGCGGCGGGCTCGTTCGCCGGGCTAGGGGCCGGGTGAAGCGTCCGGGTGGTCGTCACGGTCACCGGCGGGGCCACCGACCGCGGCCCTGGGATGGTGACCGTAGTGGTGCTGGTCACCGTGGGGTGCGGCGGCGTTGACGGGCTGGGGGCGGGCGGCGGAGTGCTGCTGGTCGGGCTCGGCGTCGGGGACTCCGTGGGGCTGGGCGACGACGTGGTGCTGCTTGGCGAACTGGTCGGACCGCCGGCACAGGTGTCCGCCGGCTCACCCGCGTGCTCGATGCTCGCGTCGAGCAGCGAGTCGACGGCGGAGCTGAGCATTGCCTGTGCGGTGGCGCGCCGCTCCTGATCGGAAGCCAGCGCGCTCGCGCCGGCCGCGATCAGTGCCCGATAGCCGGCCGGGTCGTAGGCGATGGCACCGCGCACGGCAACCGGGGCGTCGCAGCCCAGTTGCAGGGTGGCGAGGAAGTCATTGGCCGCAGTGTGCTCGGCCTCGCGCCCGGCGACCCGGAACGCCATACCGGCCAGGCCGGTGGTGTTGGAATTGATGCCGGAGCTTCCGGTGCCGCCTTCGAGCGCGCCCGATTCCTCCTGGCGATCGGCGAGGTAGTCCAGGGCCCGGTCCCGCGCGGCATCCTGGCCGCCGGTGGCCGATAGGGCGAGCACCGCCAGGGCGGCCGCATCGGGGTCGCTCTCGCAGCCGGGCTTCTCCAGGAACATTCGGAAGCCACCATCCGAACACTGCTGCGCAAGAAGGAAAGCCACGGCATTGGTGGATGGCTCCCGACCGGCGCGGTGCAGCGCGATCAGACCCAGGGCCTGGGTGAAGCTGTTCGAGGTCTGCGTATAGGCGGTGCGATCGGCGTACCGGCCCTCGGTCGTCTCCAGGGCGGTGAGATCGGCGAGCAGGTCGCGGCCGCCAAATGCCTGCGGGTCGCGCCCGGTAACTTCCGCCAGCAATGCGGTCTTGGCGACCGGGCCGGCATAGAGCTCGGTCGCGGCGAAGGCAGGGCCGAGATACTCGTTGACGACGGCCTCGACCGCATCCGTGCTGGCCAAGGCCTGGGTGTGCCCCGACCGGGTCGCGACCACCCCGAGAATCGCATCGACGGTCACCCCGATGTCGGCCTGATCGGTGCCCGGGTAGTTGAGCATCCCGTTGCCCTCGGCCAACTGGCGGGCCAGGAAGGCGGCGGCAGTGGCGGCGGATGCGCTCCTGGTGTCGGATGCGGCGGGGACCAGGGCCACGGACGGTGCGGCAAAGCCGATGAGCATCGGGCCGGTGATCGCCAAGCAGCTCACGGCGAGCGTTCGCCGTCGCGACGTTGGGGGCGTGCCGGCCAGTCTGGCGGCGCAAATTGCTTTGCGGGACATAGGGTTCCGGCTCCTCGCACGGTGCGCTGAGCCGACGGTCCGGCCCTGCGAACCGCATACCTCGGCGGTGGACAGGATGGTCCGCACCAGGCAAGGCATTCCGGCTCGCCGCCTTCGGGCGGCCTACGGTTGCGGGTCAGCGCCGGACTTGGACCGGCTTCCCCTCACTCGGGCGGTGCGTCGCGCGGGCGACACCAGTGGCCATCCTAGTCCAGTCCCCCACGCCGCGGCTCGCCGCAGGCCGGGGCCGCTAGCGTCGAGGCATGGACGAGGCGGCGGTCGAGCGCGTGCTGCGGATCGTGGAACTCATCCCAGTTGGGGAGGTCGCGGCATACGGCGAGGTGGGTGCAATCGCCGGCGTCGGTCCGCGCCAGGTCGGCGCGATCATGAGCCGGTATGGCAGTGCGGTCGCGTGGTGGCGGGTCACCAATTCCTACGGGGATCCGCCGAAACATCTGCGGGAGAAGGCTTTTGTCCACTGGGCGCGTGAGGGCATCGCGATCAAACCCAATGGACTCGGCTGCCGGATCGCCGACTTCGGCACCGACCAGCGCGTCTTGGCGCGGCGCTACCGCGAGGTCGCTGTCCGCCGGGACGTCAGAAGTCCCGGCGCATGACCAGTCGGCGGGGGAAGGGGTGGGAGACCTCGGTGAGGCCGGCGGCGGCATACATGCTCGGCGTGCCGGGATGGATCTCGTCCCAGGTGATGCGCTCGCCCGCACTAGTGATGATCGGATAGGCCTCGACGGCGGCGGCGCCACTCGCTCCGGCGTGCGCCACGGCGGCGGCCGCGAGCGCGTGCGCGATGCCCTGTCCGCGACGACCAGCGCGGACGAAGACGCAGGTGATCGCCCATACGGACGCATCGGCCTTGTCCTCGTCGCGGCCGGTCCACGGCACCTTCTGGTTGCGCCGCAGACCGCCGTATGCCGCCCGCGGCTCCACCGCGCACCAGCCGGCCGGCTCCCCGCCCAGCCAGGCCACCAGGCCGCTCGTTGTCTCGGCATCGGGATCCCCGGCCCCGGTCTGCTCGACCAGACGACGACGGCGCTCCTCGACCGGGAAGTTCCCGAACGCCTCTCCCCGGGCCAGCTTGAACCGTTGGCACTGGCAGATCGCCGCCGAGCCCCGGGTGCCGAAGATCGCCTGCAGATCGTTCGGCTCTGCCTCGTTGGCCGGGCGGATCACCAGCCCGTCCGGGCCGGTCGGTGTCACCGGGTCGGAGTCCCGTGATGCCGTCATCCTCGGGAGGCTACTCGCGCTCGTGGAGCACGGTGGCCGGAGCGCACGACCGTCGTCATCATCCGGCCCCTCAGGCCCGGTAGACTCGCGGTCACAGGCGTCTGAGCCGTCATCAGCGGCAAGCCTCCGGAAGAACGGCGAGCACACCCCATACCGGGGCGGGCGAGCTCACTAGAACCGGACGGGTCCGGCCCGTCACAGCCGAACGAAGCGGTCGGATGCCGTTCCCCGACAAGGGAACCCACGGCATGCGACAAGCGAGGTGGTACCGCGGTAGCGGCCCGGGGGGCCGGGATCGTCCTCGTGGACCGAGTTGGCAACGACCCGGTGCCCGCGAGGGGACCGGCCGAGCAGGAGCACCGCATACCGATGGCCTATCCGAAGGCATCAACGACCGGCGAGACCACCGTCCCCTCCAGTCCGCGCTTCCCGGCGATCGAGGACGCCGTGCTGAAGTACTGGAGCGCCGATGGCACCTTCCAGGCGAGCATCGATGCGCGTCCGGCCGGCGAGGACGGGGCCAACGAGTTCGTCTTCTATGACGGCCCGCCCTTCGCCAATGGTCTGCCGCACTACGGCCACCTGCTCACCGGCTATGTCAAGGATGTGGTCCCGCGCTACCAGACCATGCGCGGCAAGCGGGTCGAGCGCCGCTTCGGCTGGGACACCCACGGTCTGCCCG
>CAKZIH010000233.1 GCA_936931335.1 uncultured Nostocoides sp.
TGGGCTCGATGTGGTGCGCAGTACATTTTCAATTTTGATGTCGCGATGCACCAGCCCGGCCCGGTGCGCGGCGCCGCCGGGCTGCGACAGCGCTCCCGCCGTCGTACTGCGGGCCGCATCCTCCTTATCGGCGATGCCGCCGGCTATGTCGATGCCCTCACCGGCGAGGGGATCGCCCTCGGTGCCGCGCAGGCGCGGTGCGCGATCGATGCGGTGCTCGCCCGCACTCCACAGGCGTATGAAGCCGCGTGGCACTCCGTCTCCCGGTTGCCCAATGCCCTGACTCACGCCTTGGTGAGCACCACGCGATTCGGTCCGGGCCGCCGGCTGATCGTGCCGGGGGCGGCCACCTTCCCGGGAGTCTTCGCCCGCGTGGTCGACCTGATCGGCTCCCCACACCCCAGCCCAGAACCGCCGCCTGACGCCATCCCCTTGGCGCCCAACGGAATCGCGAAAGTGACCCATGACTGACCAGCACCCAGCCAATAGCACCGACAGGCCCGCCGCCGATGAGCACCCGGCATACGGGGAGGAACTCGTCGTGCTCCTCGACGACGCCGGGCAGGCGACGGGGACGATGCCCAAGGCGCTCGTGCATACCGACCGCACACCCCTGCACCTGGCGTTCTCGCTCTATGCATTCGACGACGACGGCCGGTTCCTGCTCACCCGCCGCGCGCTGGACAAGGCGACTTTTCCTGGCGTCTGGACCAACACGGTATGCGGTCACCCCGCCCCCGGTGAGGACCTCACTTCGGCCGCTGCCCGCCGGGTCCGCACCGAACTCGGTATGACGCTGATCAACCCCCGGATTGTGTTGCCGCAGTTCCGGTATCGCGCGCAGATGGGCGGGATCGTGGAGCACGAGATCTGCCCGGTACTCATCGGACAGGTCTGCGGACCTGGGCAGCCCGATCCCGCCGAGGTGGCGGACCTGGAGTGGGTGGCCTGGGAGCCATTCGCCCGCGCCGTCCGCGATGGGCGGCGCCCGGTGTCCGTGTGGTGCGCCGAACAGGTCGCCCAGCTCACGGCCCTGGGCCCGGACCCGCATCAGTGGCCGACCACGGACCCGGCACTCCTGCCACCCGCCCTCCGGACGCCACCCGCCGAGCCCCCGAATAACGGGGCAAGCCCAGCAACTAATCGACCCGACGACCGCCCACGCGCGGTGCCCGGCACCTAATCTGGAAAAAGCCGGAGGTTCCCGGCCCCGCACGACGAGGAGGCTTCCGATGCCCCAGCCCGGATGGAGCGACAAGCGCGAGCGGCAGTACGAGCACATCAAGGATGGCCTGCTCGAACGCGGCAAGGATGAGGACACCGCCGAGGAGATCGCGGCCCGCACGGTGAACAAGGAACGGGCGCGCGCCGGCGAGTCCGAGACCGCGAGCCGCAGTTCGATCGACGACATCTCCTCCGGCCGTCGCGGCGGTTTGCGCTCGCACAAGGGCGAGGGTGGCCGCACCAAGGACCAGCTCTACAACGAGGCGAAGCAGCGGGGCGTCAAGGGCCGCTCCTCAATGTCGAAGTCCGAACTCGAAAAGGCGTTGCAGGACAAAAACTCCTAACGGACTCGATTCCTAACAGACGCGATTCCTAACCGACAGGATTCCTGGCCAGAGCGCAGGCCCACCCACTGGCGAACTACCCGACCGCATACCGACGAGAGGCCATTCGATGACCGACGCAACTCCCGAGATCGACGGGCGCACCCGGCATTACGGCGGCTTCTATGGCGTCGATGCCTTGCCGGAGGACGATGGGCGCCCGCTCGCCGTGCTGTGGGGCAACTGTCAGGCGGAGGCGATCCGCCAGTTGCTCGCGGCGGCCCCATCCGCGCCGCTGCGCACGGTGCGCATCCCGCCGGTTCACGAGATCGAGGCCACTGATCTCCCTCACCTCGAGGGGTTGGTCGGCCAGGCACAGGTGCTGTTTGCGCAACCCGTCGCCGATGGGTACCGCGGTATGCCGCTGGGCTGCGACGAGGTCGCCACACTGCTGCCGGAGGGCGGCGAGTTGATCCGCTGGCCGGTGCTCTTCGATGCCGCGGTCTATCCCTTCCAGGTGCTGGTGCGGCAGCCCGATGCCGGTGATCCGCCGATGGTGCCCTACCACGATCTGCGCACCCTGATTGAGGCCGCGACCGGCACGCGCCCGGCCACGCCCACCGATCCCGAGCCCTATCGCGTCCTCGCCCAGCTCTCCCAGGAAGCGCTGGTCAAGCGCGAGGAGGCGAATGACACGCTGCGGGTGTCCGATGCGCTCGACGACCGGTCGGGCGGGCAGTTCCACACGATCAACCACCCCGGCAACCCCATACTCATGTGCACCGCGCAGCGTATGCAGGAGGCGGTTGGCGGCGTCGCCGATGTGGTCGAGCCGGACCGCGTGCTGCTGCGTTCGGTCCTCACCCCGCACGAACCGGAGGTGTTCGACGCGCTCGGCCTGGAGCCGGAAGACGGCCGAGAGCAGTGGCTGCTCGACGGCAAGGAGGTCTCCGACGATGAGGTTCGCGCGGCGCACCTGGAGTTCTATCGCCAGTACCCGGGGTTCGTCGAGCAGGGCCTGACCCGCCACGCCCGGACCATCGAGATCCTCGGGCTCGCCTGAGGCTGGCGGTCCTTCAGGGCAGTCAGCCGTCCCGGCTCTCCCCGGGAACCTTGCGCTTACCCCCTGCTGCGAAGTGGGGGTAAGCGCAAGGTTCCGGCAGCCGGAGAGAAACCTGGGTCACTAGAAAGACTTCGCTCCGGACAGGCCCCACGACTTGGTCCAGTCCGGGATCAACCGGATCACCTCGGCCGCTTCGTCGACTGTGGCCGGGCCGCGGGCGAGCAGGGCCCAGGGCGCCCAGCCGCCCTCGGTATTGACGCCGTCGATGGAGATGGCGACCCGGCCGGTGTCTCGGACGTGCCGGACCCGGGCGGTCCGCAAGACCTCCCGGCCGCCGAGGACGATCTCGTCGGCGGCCTCATCCCACGACCAGCCGCACGGCACGACGTATGGCCGGCCCTTGGCGTCCACGGTGGCGATCCGGGCCAGGGCGCGCACCCCGCTGCGCAGGAAGGCCCGCTCCTCCTCGGTCAGTGCGCTCATCGGGTCGGCACCCGGCGGACGGCGAGCCACCAGACGAGCCCGGTGAGGATGTGCATGGCCGCCAACGACATCCGGGTCGAGTTCAGTGCCTCCATACTGAACGGGGCCCCGACGGTGACAATCCCGACGGCCAGGCCCAGCCACGCGAGAACGCGCGGGCCCCGGGCCGTGCGGCGAGCGGCCCACCAGAGCAGCAGGCCGCCGATCACCACCGGCAGGAGCGTGGTGCCGATGACCATGGGCAAGTTGACGGTCATTGCCGACTGACCGGGCCGGGCGACGTGGAAGTCGGCTCCCGCCCCGCGGCCGATCGCCCAGACGATCGCATTGCCGATGACCGACGTGGCCGCCACGGTCGCGATGGCGGATCCGACCCCGGTCCTACTCTCCCGCACCGTGATCGGCGCTTCGGTTGTTGCTGTAGCCATGCTGTACCTCCTCAATAGTTGATGTACTCCACTACTGACGAGCGGCTTAATTGAGGTTGTCAACCATCGAGGTCGTCCAGGTATGCGGTTACACTTGCGGTATGGCGGGTAGACGCGGCGGGGAGGCGGCATCGGCCATACCGGAGCGGGCGGCGGACGCCGACGGACTCGCCGAGGCTCATGGCCTGTCCGGCAAGCTTTTCCGGGCGGTGGATCAGGCGCGCGCCGACTTCGAGGCTATTGCCGCGGGCTTCGGGCTCACTGCCCTGCAGGCACGGACCCTGCTGTGGCTGGAAGAGCCCAGCGCGATGAGTTCGCTCGCCGAGCACTTGCAGTGCGACGCCTCGAATGTCACCGGCCTGGCCGACCGGCTGGATCGTCTCGGCCTGGTCACCCGGGTCCCCGGAGCCGACCGCCGGGTCAAGCTGTTGAGCCTCACCCCCGCCGGTCTGCAGACCCGAACGTCGTTGGCGCGCAAGGTGGCCGCCGGTTCTACGGTGACCGCGCGTCTGACCCCCGCCCAGCGCCGACAGCTCTCCGACCTGCTGGACTTACTCCTCGACTGAACCCGGCCTGGCCGCATACGGGTCAATTCCCGTCGCGCAGATGCTCCTGCTGGTGGCGGTGGCCGACCGTCTCGTGACCGATCACCGAGACCGCCGGGGCGAGCACACACAGGAGCAGCGCCCACCCCATACTCAGCCCGGCTCGACTGGCCAGCAGCACGCCCGCCAGCACGGCGGCGGTCAGCGCGATCAGCAGCAGGTGGACCCGGTCGAACGTGCGGAAGATGACGTTGAACAGTAGGTACTTCATGGCCAGGCAGAGGGCGACCGGGATGAGTACCGCGAGCACGGCCTGCTGCTCGGTGACGCCGGCCTCACCGGCGATAACATAGCCGGCGATGTGCAGGCCCGCGCCAGTCCCGGCGACGCCCATGAACAGCGGAATGTGCCCGTAGCCCCAACCGAAACCTCGTTCCGGGTGGGCGTGCAGTGCCTGCGCCCATTCGATGCCGAAGTAGACCCACCACAACGCAAACGTCAGCGCGAGGCCCGCAAGGACGACGAGCCACGCCTGCAGCGTCCAGCCGGACTCCTCGACCGCGCTCGACAGGGCCGAAACCGTGCCGACGATGCCCTCACCGAGCGTGACGATGACCAGCAGGCTGTAGCGCTCGGCGATGTGATGCGGATGCCATGGCGTCACCATGGCCCGGCCCGCGCGGTCGGCGGCGTGCTCGGCGAGGAACGGCCCGAGAAGTTCGATGACGATAAGTACTCCGCCGGCGATCGCGAAGACCCGCAGGCTGGTGTGCGCGAAGGCCAGCGCCACCCAACCGACCTGTGCGATCAGGATCCCGGTGAGATAGCGAATCACCCCGGGCCGGGTATCCGGTGCCTGGATGTAGGCGCGGACCCATTGCAGGCAGAGGCCAACCCGCATCACGACATACCCGAGCACCATGATCGTGTTGTCGATCGCGTCGCCGTGCGTCTCGTGCAGGCTCACGAAGAATGGCGTGATCCCAATCGCGACAACCACCACCCCGACCATCTGCACCAGGGTGAGCAGTCGGTACAACCAATCGTCGGTGTCGTATGCGGAGGCGAACCAGGCGAAACCGATCCACGCCCAGATCACCGCGAACAGACTCACCACATAGCCGAACCGCGCCAGTCCCCAGGAGCCGGCGGCGGCCAGATGAGCGAATTCGTTGCGCGACCCCGAAGGCCACGACGAAGGTCAGGTCGTAGAGCAGTTCCAGGGAACTGGCCACCCGCCCCCGTTCGTGCGGGTCCCGTCCCCGCATCGGTATGAGGCGGTGAGCGACCTGAGGCGATTGCGCGTCCATAGGGCGCCCATCCTGCCCGGTATGTCCGCCGGGCACGCTAAACGGCCGGGATCCCGACTGGGACCCCGGCCGCAGCGGGCCGGCGATGGAATGCTCAGGCGTCGCCCGCGGTCACTGCCAATGCCTCATCGGCCGGAGCCTCGACGAGGTGTCGGTCGATCCCGGCGAGCCGGTGCCGGCCGGTGGCGATGATCAGGGCGGAGACGACGAATGCAGTGGCGGCAACCCAATAGGGCGTGGCGGCACCGATGTGCTCGGCGAGTTTGCCCGCGACCCCGGCCGCCACCGCACCACCGAGGAAACGCACACCCGAATAGGTCGACGAAGCGATATTGCGCGGCAGGGTTGTCGCCTCCATCACGGCCTCGGTGAGCACGGTGTTCATGATCCCGAGTAGGAATCCGCCGGCCACGATGGCCACGACCAAGGCGCCGAAGGAATCGATCGCCACGGCGAGCACGACCAAGTCGAGGGTCAGCAAGCCAAGCACCCCGAGGTGCACCCGGGTTCGGCCGAACCGGCGGGTCAGCACCGGGGCGACGAAGACCGAGGAGATCGCCACGGCGAGGCCCCAGCCGAAGAAGACCAGACCCAGTTCGTGCGCGCCGATTGTCAGGCCAATGCGGTGACCGGCCGCTTCCAGCGGGAACGGGCTGTAGGCGAGCAGGCTGAAGAATCCGTAGTTGTAGAAGACGGCGGCGATGGCGAGAGTCATCAGCGCCGGATGGCGCAGGGCCTCCAGGGTGGCCGAAAGCCGGACGGGTTCGGCGGGCTTCGGCAGTCGTGGCATCAGCGCGAGGATGGCGATCAGCCCGACGCCCATCAGCGCCGCGGTCCCGAAGAACGGTCCACGCCACGAAATTTCGCCCAGGAAGCCGCCGAGCAGGGGACCGGTGGCGATACCGAGACCGAGGGCGGCCTCATACAGAATGATCGCGCTGGAGACCCCACCATTCGCGGCACCGACGATCGCCGCGAGAGCGGTCGAGATGAAGAGGGCGTTGCCCAAGCCCCAGCCGGCGCGGAAAGCGATGATCTGGTCGACCGAGCCGCTCGCTCCCGCGGCCGCCGCGAAAGCGACGATCAGCGCGAGACCGGTGAGCAGAGTAGCCTTGGCGCCGATCCGGCTGCTGACCCAGCTGGTGACGAACATCGCCAGACCGGTGATGACCAGGTAGCTGGTGAAGAGCAGCATCGCCTGGCTCGGCGAGGCGTCGAGTTCGGCGCTGATCGCCGGCAGGATCGGGTCCACCAGTCCGATCCCCATGAACGCGATCACGCAGGCGAAGGCGACCGCCCAGACCGTCCGCGGCTGACGGAGGATGCCTCCCCCGGACTCCGCTGCGGGCGGCGGCGGAGTTTGCGGTGCGCCCGCGGCGGTCGGATGACTGGCGGGAACGGCGGGGGAACTCACGAGTTCTTCTTTCTCTGGCAAGGGTTTCCGTTGTATCTGCGGATTTAGGTGTCGCGCCCTGGCTATCGACGGCTGGGTGGCGCAGTCGTCACTGCTCGCAGGCGCTCGGCCAGGGTGTCCATCGCCGCCGCGAGCCGATCGCGCTCGGCCTGGTCGAGGCCGGCGAGCAGGGGCTCGGTGGCCTGCCCGGCCGCGTCGCGCATCTCGAGCAGACGCGTGGTGCCGGCCGCGCTGAGTTGCAACAGCGAGGCGCGCCCATCGTCCGGATCCGGTATGCGGTCCGCCAGCCCCTCCTCGACCAGGCGACGGAGCATGGCGGTCGCGGCGGGCTGGGTCAGCGAGTCGAGTTCGGCAAACTCGCCGATGCGCACCGGGCCGTGCTCCTGCAGGATCGCGAGCGCACGCCAGGTCGCGACGGAGTCGCCGATCTGCGCGGTACGCCGGATGTAGCGCACCAAGCGCGCGCTGGTGACGACCAGATCGATCCCCAAGTCGTCACCGGACAGTGCGGCACGGGTCGAGGAGGTCACGCGCCTCAGTATTACATAGAGCATCTATATAAATGCCACCGGTAGCCCCGCGGTGGCCGAAGCCACCGGCCATCGGCCACCCGGCGCGGCCACCCGGCGCCCGACCGCCGCCAGACGTCCTCGTGAGGGCAACCTGGCATACCCACCACGGACACTCCGAGGGCGCACCATGCGCAAATGACTCGCTCGATGACCAGCGTCCTGGCCAGTGGCCTGACCGCCAGCGGCCTCGCCGCCGCCGCCCTGCTCGCACCCACGGCCATGGCCGCCCACGCTGCCGACGCTGGCGAGCGCGTCGTTCGGTTTTCGATCCCCGGGCGGGTAGAGACCCCCACGCTCTACGACGACGAGGCCGGTGGCAATGCCTCCGGCGACGATCCGGCGATCTGGGTGCACTCCCGCACTCAGCGCGACTCCCTGGTGATCGTCACCGCCAAGGAGGGCGGGCTTCGGGTCTACGACCTGAACGCGCGCCAGGTGCAGTCGCTGCCGGCGACCCCCGCGCCGCGCGCTGATGGGGTCGCCGGCCGCTACAACAATGTCGACATCGCCCGCGGGCTGATGGTGGCGGGCAAGCGCCGGGATGTGGCCGTGGTCAGCGACCGGTATAACGACCAGCTCCGCTTCTTCGTCATCGACCCGGCCGGCGCCGCGGCGCGCATCCCGCTGCGCGAGGTCACGGCGCCTAACCTGCCGTTCGTCTTCCAGCACGACCGGGCTGGCGTGGACACGGAGAAGACGGCATACGGGCTCGCGGTCTGGCAGCACGACAGCCAGACGGATGTCACGCTCACCCAGGAAGGTACGACCCGGATCGCGACGGTGCGGCTGACCTCCGGACGAAATGGGCTGGGCTACACCGACATTCGTCACCTGGCATTGCCGCGCACCTTCCCCCTGCCGGACGGCAGCACCTGGCGGGTATGCGGCGAGCCCGGCACCGCGCCGCAGCTCGAAGGGATGGCCGTAGATCAGGACCGCGGGATCCTGTATGCCGCCCAGGAGGACGTCGGCCTATGGCGGATCCCGCTGCCGCTGCGTTCCGGCGAGGCGCGCCTGGTGGACACGGTGACCGACTTCGGCGTTCACGACCGATGGAATCCGGAGACCGAGGAGTGCGAGCCGATCACCCCAAACGCCGCGGCGCCGCATGCCGGCCACCTCCTCCAAGCCGACGCCGAGGGGGTAGCAATCGCTTATGGCGCCAACGGAAAGGGCCACATCGTGGTGTCCAGCCAGGGCAGCGATCGGTTTGCGGTCTATTCGCTGACCGGGCGGAATGCCGCGGTGGCGAGCTTCCGGATCCAGGGCGTGGGCGGTGTCGACGACGTCAACGGTTCCGACGGGCTGGACATCGTGACGACCCCCGTCGGCCCTTACCGCCGCGGACTGCTGGTCTCGCACGACGAGCCCGACACGGGTTCCACCGTCGACCCCACCCGCGATGCCACCAACTTCACGTATGCCGATTGGGGCCTCGTCCTCGACCAGCTGGGGTGAGTCGGCCGCGGTGTCGGCAGCTACCTCTCAACCGGCACGGCGGCCATCTGCCGCACCAGGCCCTCGGAGCGGCGGAGTTCGGCAAGCATTTCCCCGAGAGTTGCAGTCGGGGGCATCGAAAACCTGGCCCCGAACATGCATTCGCCGGCGCGTCGCGCTTGGCCCATGCCAAACCCCTTGCCCAGCCACCGGGGCGCTCCAGCCGCCACCACGCGGGACCACTGCTCGCGATCGGACGGATCGCGCAGCCCCGGTGTCGTCTGGATCCAGGCGCGGTCGTCCGTCGGCTTCCCCGCCGCATCGACCACCGTCTGTCGGAAGATGTGCGCCAGGCGCGCCCAGTCGAATGATGCCGAGTCAGCAACCCCGGTCTGCAGCAGACCAATCCAGATGCTCGGGCCCTTGAGCCGCTCGTGATAGCTGCGCGCCGCGTCGGGTCGCCATTGCTGGGCCGTCAGGCCCTCCTCGACCTCGCACTGCACCCGGTAGCCGGACTCCTCGAGCGGGGACCACATACGGACCACCCACGAACCGCCGGCGGCCGATCCCCTCAGGTCGTGCTCCAACGTCAGGCCGTCCAAGTGAGCGTGCAGCCACGCCATACGTGCCCGCAGCGCGAGTTCAAACTCGGCCGGCCGTGACGGCACGTCATTCCAGACGGTGTCCTCATCGACCTGGGGCAGGGCTTCGCGTATCCACGACCGCCAGGCGCGGGCCGTCGCCGCCACCCAGGTATGCGGGCTCTCCGCGAAGGCATCCAGGACGTCCTCCCAGGTAAGCGGTTGCCAAGGAGCAGGTGCGCCGGACGCGATCGGGAGGTTGGCGAGCTGCAGGACGCGGTAGACCTGCGCACCGGGGAAGGACTCTGAATAGCGGTGCAATTGGCGCTTCCCGACATCGCTGAGCAATTTGGCTTCGATCGCGGCGATAGGCGTGCCCGCGCTGCTACACAGCAACAGGTCGAGACGGTCCGACTTGCTGGGGGCGGTGGGAACGACGACTTCGCGTTTCACCTGGAGATCCGCAGCCACGCCGAGCAGCCGCGCCAACGGTTGAGGATCGAGCTCGATCAGCGTCGCGAGCAGGTCCGTCCACTTGTTCTCGCTGGCCAGTGGCAGGAGATGCCGCATCGCGGAAGCGGTGGATTGATCACCGCCTGCCGGGGAAGAACCCGTCTCTCTCATTGGAGGAAGGGTAACTAGGCAACCGTGCCCGACCCCAGGACGAGATCTAACCAGCGAAACGCCCCGGGGCGATCGGGCTTACCGCCCAATCGCCCCGGAGCGTTTCGTTCGTCAGTCGCGCGCGCCGGTCGGGAGCGCGCCGAGTCGCATGAACACGGTCTCGCCGGTGGCGTCCTTCAACCCATCGTTGTCGGTGACGGCATACATCTGGCCGTTGGCGGTGACGGTGAACCCTTCGAACTTCTCCTGGGTCCAGCCGCGGGTCGCGCGCAAGGTCGGTAGCACGTCGACGACCAAGCGCTTGCTCAGGATCGGCAGGTCGACCTCGGGCGCACCCTGGGCGGGGACGTCCACGGCATACACGCGCTTGACCTGGGCGTTCGGGCCATTGCGCTTGTCCCGCTCGATGACTGCGACAGTGTCGGCGTCCAGCGCAGTGACCTCGGATATGCCCATCCAGTCGCCGCTGGCGGTGGTCGACTCCAGTTGGTACCCGAACCAGGACCAGGTGCCGGTGGAGACCTGGTAACGGCCGATGCGAACGACACCCTCACCGTCGATCGGGCCGGTCGCCGCCTTCGGGTCGGTCCACAGGGGCCGCTGGAGGGCGACGTAGACCGTCTCCTGCGCGCCGGTGCCAATCGCGCTGACACCTTCGACGCCCCACTTGCCGATGTGGCTGGTGACCTCGGCGGGCAGGTTGACGCGCTGCTGGATGCGGCCGGCTGAATCCGTGCGGACGAGCTGGTTGGCTGCGCCGGTAGCACCCTCGACGCCTAGCCAGAACCCGCCATTCTTGCGAGCAGAAATGCCTTCCAGGTCCAGGCCGATCGGGGCACCCGCCTCGTCGGTCACCGTCATCACCGAGGTGATGAGCGCGGGCCGCTTGGCGGCATTGACGAAGTAGATCCGACCCGTCGCGTATGCCGAATCGCTCACCGCGGCAAGGCGATTGGTGTCCCACGGCAGGGCCGAGAGCCCGGAGAGCGCGCCCCAGCCGATGGGCTTGTTAGTGGCATCGCGGCCGGAGACGATCGTCGCGAACTCCACGGGTTGTCGGCGCCGCCGAGCTTGTAAAGGTTGACCGAGGAGCGCACCTGGGCATCGGCATCGTCAACCTCGGACGAAACGGCAAGGATGCCCCGGGAGGGGATCGGCAGCACACCCTCGGGGCCATTGGTGGTGGCCAGCATCTGGCGGAACTTCGGCGCCTTGGGGTTGCTGATGTCATATACCGCAACGAAGTTCGAACGCTCCGAGGCGACAAAGGCGTACCGCTTGCCGCCCATCTCGGCGATGGCCAGACCCTCGGGTTCGGTGCCCTTGTTTTCGCTGCGGTCCTCGTTATGCAGGCCGTAGGTCGCGGCCAGCATCTCCAGGGTGATGCCGGAGTCCCAGGCGATCCCCTTAGTACTGCTGTCGAAGACCGTCCAGCCGCGGCTGCCACCCTTCCAGTCGCCCTCGTTGGCAGTGGCGACATAACGGTCGTCGACCCAGGCGATGGAGTCGGGTTCCCGTGGGGCAGTGAAGGATCCGGTGAAGTCGAAGATCCCGTCCTCAACGGTGTCCACGCCCTTGCGGGTGACCGTCCCGGCGGACCAGGCCTTGGTCACCGACTTGCGGGCGAGGTCGACGAGCACGATGCCGTTGTTTTCCTGCAGGGTGACCGCGGCGATCCCGCGCCGGTTAATCGCGACATACTCCGGCTCAGGGTCGGACGGGGTGTCCAGACCGGCAGCGGCGAGGACCGGGATGGGGTCGCCGGCGGCGGTCGTCAGGGCGACCTTCGTCGCGGTCCAGCTGGCGGGGTCGGTCGTAGGCAGGTCAATCACCTGCAGGAAGCCGGCCGGTGCCTGCGGGAGGTCACCGTCGTTGACGTCCTCGTCGCGCTCGTTCTCGATCGCGATGATGGCGTGCTTCTCGTCCGCGCTGACATCGATCGAATCCGGCTGTCCGCCAAGATCAATGGTGCGGACCACGGCGCGGTCGGAGAGGCGCACGATGACGAGCTTGCCGGACGGCTCGGTATACGAAGGGCTGGTATTGACCACCACGAGCACATAGCCGCCGACCACGTGCACGCTGGTCGGCTCGGCCTCGGCGTCCCCGAGCTCTGCCATGCTGACGGTCCCGGTGCCCATCGGGGCGTTCGGGTTGCTGAGGTCGAGGAAGCCGATCCGCTTGCCGGCCGCATCGGTGTAGACGAGAGTGCGGCCGTCCTTGCTGACGGTGGAGATCTCCGCGACCGTCTCCTGCGCCGGGTCCACCCCCGCCGGGACGTTCTGGTAGACCGGATAGGTCGCGGTCCGTGCGAACGGCGTCGAATCGACGGCGGACGGGCTGCCCTGGGCGGCCGCGGCACCCGCTGCGAGGGCCATCACCACCGAGGTTGCGGCGGCAATGTGGACGGTTCTGCGCGTCATGCTGATCTCCCTGTCGGCCATCTGAGTCGGTGGGCCGACGCTAGGGGCGACAGGTGGAATCCAAAGGAACTGCCGGATAACACCGGGCGTCCGACCTCATGGCCCGAGCGTGACAACCGCCCCGAGCAGGTATGGCGCCCGACCGCCGGCTCAGTCGGGAAGACGGTCTTGCGGGTACACCGCGTCAACGGGGGCGCTCGTCGGCGAAGACGACTCACCCTGACGCAGGACCTCGCTCATTTCGTCATGCAGGGCACGCAGATCGGCCTCAAGGTCCGCGCGGTGCTTGCGCTTGTCGGCGACCACCGGGAGCGCCAGCCGGTCGCGCATCGCGGCGGCTCGCTTCTGCCACGCCTGCGCGCGGTGCGCCTCCGCGGGGGTGGTGGCCCGCTCCGCCATCGATTGCGCCAAGTCCGAGGTCAGGTCGATCTTGGCGGCCAACTTCCGCCCGGGCGCCTTGCTGCTGAGGTCGATGGCGTACTTGCGCACCAGATCCCGGTTCTTCGGGTCGAGCAAAAGAGGCCACAGCTTCGGGAGCTGCTTCATCAGGAATGGGACGGCCAAAGTGGCCACACGCGCTACACCGGGCATAGTGCAAGGTACCGCTGTCGGGCCGGCCGTACGGGACGCCACGGCCGTGTGATCAGGCCGAAAGGAACTGCTCGAAACGCCAGCCAAGCAGTTCCACGTCGGGCTTGTCGCGTTTGGCCGCAGGCAAGGCCATGAGCTGTCCGCCGTGCAGCCCCTTGATGCCATGCTCGAAGAGCGGCCCATCGACGTCGTCGAGGATGTCCTCGCGGATGGCGACCCGGTAGTCCGGCGAGATGCCAAGAATGTTCGCGTCGTAGGCCGCGTGGTGCACTTTGCACAGAGCCAGCCCGTTGCGGACGGCCGCGATCCCGTGCTCCTCCCGATCACCGATGATGTGCGCGGCGTCGAGCAATCGGGGGTACTTCAACGCACATACCGCGCAGTGGTTGGCGTACGCCCGCAGCACCATCGCCCGGAAAACCGGCTGGTGGACCCGCTGCTGAGTCATCTGATCGCGGTAGCGGCGAATCACCTCTTCCAGCGGGGAGTCCGGAATCGGCACCTGTTGCGTGGCGTCATACGCGAGTACGAACTGATCACGGTCGGCTTCTACTCCGGCTACGTATACCGGCGAGATCGGAAGGAAGTAGCCGGGAGCCACACCCCACAGCCAAATCAGCGGCATGCCCAACTCCATCGCGCGCATGACCGCGCGATTCTCCGCGCTGCCCCGGGAATCGGCCCGCATCTTGTAGCGCGGCAGTGAGTCCGCGCCCCGCACGTCCTCGTATGGCCGTTCCCGCCCCTCCGGTGTATGCACGGTCATGATCGTGAGTGCGGCCTGGCACTTCGCCGGCTTACGTATGCCGCGCCCCGCGTCGATGAGCGGCAGCCGCTCGCCGTCAAACACGAACTCCGCCAACTCGGCACGACTGATCGCGTCGGTCCCGTCGTTAGTCCTCGGGGCAAGCCAGGCCATCGCCTCCCGGCGCAACCTGAGCTCGTCCTCGATACTCAACACGGGGTCACAATGCCACGCCCGGGTCAAGCCAGAGCTCCCACAGCTCGCATACTTGACGCATCCACTTAGGCGGATTTCCACCGACGCCCAGCGGCGTCAAATGCGCATCCTCCCCGCGCGAATTCTCAGACTGAACTCTAGGATCGACGCGTACACCGCGGACCGACAAGCTTCCGAACGAGGACACGCTCCCCCGCACGCCACGTCGTGCTGTCTGGGAGACCCTCGTGTCCTATTTGTTGCGCCAGTCTGCGCGCGGCCTCTCCGCGCTGGAGGCGGACCTGACCGCCCGGCTCAGCGAACAGATGCTCCACGCACAAGGACAACGGCCGTCGCCGGGCGAGGCCCGTTCATGGCAACGAAGTCTGCCCATCCTTTCCGCGGATCTCATTGAGGCTGGCCTCGGCGCCGTCGAGATGATCGTCGAATACAAACTCCCGATGACTAGCAAGCGCGCCGACGTGGTTCTCGCCGGGACTCATCCGGCCACTGGCGAGCCGTCATACGTGATCGTGGAGCTCAAGCAATGGACCGAGGCCCATCTGCTGCCGGACAGCGACGTCTTAGTCAGCATCGCTGGGTATGGCAGCGCGGGCGTCTCGCATCCCCTCGACCAAGTCCGTGGTTATGTCGACTATTTGCGTGACTACGTGAGCGTTCTGGCGGACACTCCAGACGCCGTGGCTGGCGTCGCGTACCTGCATAACGCCACCGACTATGGGGTCGCGGACTTGCTGACAATGCCGCAGTCACCCGCAGGCCGGTTGTTCACTGGGCAACGGCGGGGGGAGTTTCGGGATTACCTGCAATCCCGCTTCGCTCCCACCTCCGGGGCCGACGCGGCAGACGCCTTATTGGCGAGCCGGATAGCGCCCTCCAAGCAGTTGCTCAGGCTGGCCGCGGACGAAGTGCAACGTCGCGAAATGTTCGTTCTCCTCGATGAACAACGAGACGCGTTCCATCACGTTCTCCGGGCAGTCGAGACCTCGCGCCGAGGCGGGACCAAGACGGCAGTCGTGGTATCCGGCGGACCCGGTAGCGGCAAGAGCGTCATCGCCTTGTCGCTCCTGGGCCATCTCGCTCGAGAAGGCCGCACGGTAGTGCATGCCACCGGGTCGCGTTCCTTCACGCAGACGCTACGCAAGGTGGCGGGTCGGCGGGCGCCTCGGGTGCAGAAGGCTTTTCAGTATTTCAATTCGTTCACTGCCAGTGAACCCAATGACCTGGAGTGCCTGATTCTCGATGAGGCACACCGAATCCGGGATACATCGGTGAACCGCTGGACCCGGGCCGAACATCGCACCGGCAGGTCGCAGATCGACGAACTGCTCGCCGCAGCGCGGGTGCCGATATTTCTGTTGGATCAGCACCAGGTCGTACGCCCAGGAGAGCAGGGCACGGCAGCGCTGATCGATGCCGAGGCGCGCGCTCGGGGCCTCGAGGTCGTGCACATCGACTTGGACATGCAGTTCAGATGTGGTGGGTCGCTGTCATACGTTCTGTGGGTCCAGCAGTTCCTCGGCATCGAGCCCGGCCAGCCGTCACTGGAAGAGGTTGAGGACTTCGACGTCCGCGTAGCCGACTCGCCCTCGGACATGGAAACGATTCTTGAGGCTCGCCTTGCTGAGGGGCATAGCGCCCGTCTGTCGGCCGGATACTGCTGGAAGTGGAGCGATCCGCTGCCCGACGGAAGCCTCGTCCCGGACGTGCAGGTCGGGCATTGGGCCCGACCGTGGAACCTGAAGGGCGACCGCGCCATCGGCGGCGCGCCTCCAGCAGCGCTATGGGCAACGGATCCGGCCGGCTTTGGTCAGGTGGGGTGCGTATACACCGCGCAGGGATTCGAGTACGACTACGCAGGAGTCATCATCGGTCCCGATCTCGTATGGCGCGACGACCGCTGGGTTGCGGTGCGCTCGGCGAACCACGACCCGGACTTCCGCAACCGCACCCGAGTGTCGGATGAGCAATTCGATCGCCTGATCAGGAACGTCTACAAGGTGCTGTTGATCCGTGGTCTGCGAGGGGTGTGTCTCTTCTCCCCTGACCCGGAGACCCAGACTTACCTGCGGTCTGTCACTCGCGGCAGTAGGGCAGGCTAGCGGTAGGCGTCCGCCCGGTGCTCGATCGCGAGGATGGTGACGCGACCGTCAATCCGGTAGATGATCCGGTAGTCCCCGCGGCGCGCGCTGTGCAGCCCCTCCAGATCGAACCTCAATGCTTTCCCGACGCGCTGCGGGTTGCTTGCCAGGGTGCCGTAAATGAATTCGACGGCCGCGGTGGCGACCTTTTCAGGGAGTCGCTGCAGGGCACGCTGGGCAGTGGGCGTCCACGCGATGTCGTACACCCGAAGCCATCACTTGCGCAGCATCACGAGGACATCGTCTTTGCTGAGAACCTCCACGTCGCCACTGGTCATGTTGTCCAGGCTCTCGCGCACCTGAGCGATCAGTTTGGGACGACTCACCACCTCGAGCGTTTCCTCGAGAGACGCCAAGTCGTCATGGCTGATCACGACAGCTGCTGGCTTGCCATGCCGAGTGATGACGACCCGGTCGTGTTCGCGCTGGACCTGGTCCACTACCTCTGAGAGGCGGTTCTTGACGTCCCGCAGGGCCATCGCCGCATCTAGACTCATGGCCATAAGTGTAGCCACCTTTGCGGTCCACATTGGAGAGAATCTTTCTCTCGAGCGCGTGCGGCCTCCGGCTTCGCCCGCACCCAAACACAAAGGAAACCCCGGAACCAGGGGTTTCCGATGTCTTGAGACATCACAAGTGTGGGTAGTTCACACAACGCTCTGACCAGGGGTGATGTCGGGCGACCGGTGAGAGCGTGTACCTAGCGAAGGCGTCAGTTTGTACACCCGAGGGGCCGTTCCGATGAGTCGACCTACCCAATCATCCGGAAGGTCGCGCGGAGGGCAACAGCGAGTCTGGATCGAGGGGTCGTCCGCGTCGCTCTGTGAATCGAGCGGCCCGACTCGTACCGAGCAGTGATCTCTATCTGAGTGCTCTTCCCAGTGGGGGCTGCGCACACGTCCACCCGCGAGCCAGCCTTCGTCCCCGCGTAGCATTGATCGTGCCCACCATGTGGCGGGGTCCGCTCCCACTCGCGGGCAGGTAGGCGACGCCCACCGAGCGCAGCGTCGAGTTCGGCTGGTGATCCGTAGCGGTCACTCGGATCGCGCGAAATCGCTTTCATCACGATGTCACGGACACCTTGGCTGACGTGCGGCGCGATGTCCCAGAGATCAGGGGTGGCGCCATGCCAGGCATCCGCGTAGGTGGTCGCGTTAGGTACGGGCGGCGATCCAGAAAGCAACCAATACAACGTCGCTCCTAGGCTGTAGACGTCACTGCGTGCCGTATAGACGCGCGTCGTTGAGACGGGGAGACCTGGCACACCAACGCGCGCGACTTCGGGGGCCATCGTCGGTACGCTCCCACAGGCCTCAGTGGCTCCGGCAGCGTCCATGAGTTGCGCGAGTCCCAAGTCGCCAACCAGAACGTCGTTGTGCTCGTTCAGGAAGAGGTTCTCAGGCTTGATGTCGCCATGCAGCAGATTGTGATCGTGAATCCGCGCTAGGCCTTGGCAAGCCTGACGAGTCCACCGAACCGCTCCTGACACGGGCACGCCTACGTGCGGAACGACTCTGTCCGCCAAAGTTCCGTGCGTCGCCACCTCTGTGACAACGTAAGGTGTGCCCGCAGCCAAGTCCGCGTTCAAGATCGGCAGAATGAACTCGCCGTGTACTTGCCGGAGCACCTGAGCCTCTGCCCATACGCCAAGTGGCGTCTTCTTCAGCAGTTTCAAAGCGCTCACCTGTTGGAGGTGAAGGTCGTAGACCTCGTAGACCTCACCGAACGCGCCACCGCCAAGGCTGGCACGAACCTGGTATCGGCCCGCAATGATCTGCGGGGAAGGGCTGGTGGTCATGGGCAAATGGTAGGCAAGATCGACGCATGAGAGCACTAGGGCTAGCAGTGAGCATCAACGGCAAGCGCAGCACGGTCAGCGCAGTCGTACTAGACGACCACGCCGCAGCAGGCGATCCGTTCGACCCGAACATGATGACCGTTGAGAGCAGTTTCGAGGTGAAGGGCGACCAGCCGGACGCAGCGGTCCATCTGGGCGATGCCGCGAAGGCGGTTGGCGGGCGCGTGAGTTCCCTCAGACCCGACGTAGTCGTCGTGCGCCGCGCGGACCGCCCCGCGAGACCGTCGAATCAGGAAGGACCGCGCTTGCGGCTCCTCGTGGAAGGAGCGATCACGGCAGCGGCCCGAAACGTCGTGCCGAACACCCACCTCCGCAACGGCAAGGATTGCGGTGCAGCGTTCGGTGGAACGAAAGAGTCGCTGGATAGGGAGGCTGACCGAATCCACGGCGGCAAGTTTGGCGAGGCCACCGCAGCCGCAATGTCTGGCCTGGCAGCCAACCGGGCGTGATCCGGTCAGTCGCGAGGCAGATTGTCGGGGGCGAGGTGTGTAGTTGCGATCGTGGAGTACGCCTCGGTGATCTTGTCCATCTCCCCGGCGAGCGCTTGTTCGTCGCGTATGGCTTCCACGGCATCGGCGAGCAGACGTGTCAGCCGCTCGTTCTGCCGCCGCAGTCGAGCGATCTGGTCGCGCGCGACATCCAGAGCCACCTTTAGCCGGAGCACGTCGTCGTCCAACACATGCCGAGACGGTTCGCCATGAAGTTGATCGCTTGCGTCAGCAGCCCGATCAGCCAAGGCCCGATCGAGAGAGGCCTTGAAAACGCGCGGTGAGTTTGGCGCGGCACGTCGCCCCTGGGCGGTTGGCGGGCCGTGCAACAGCCCGGCGGCAAGCATCTGGCTGACCCTCTGGGGCGTGACTCCGAGACGCTTCGCGGCGTCCTTGATCGTCATGGCCTCCACACCTCCAAGCATCGCCCCTCGCCCCGACGTAAGCAACACACCCGCTGCTTACTTACATCTTCGACAACTCAGAGGCATACTCCTTACATGAGCGCCACGAGAAGTCTTCTGGCTCAGGTGTGCGAAGCACAGTCTCTGAACAGCACCCTCAGCGGCGACGAGTTACGACGAGCGGGCCGAAAGGTTGCCAGGCTTGCCGTGGAGCGAGGTCTCACTCTGGTGCCCGCCGATGCATCAGGCGAGCGTCTGATTGGAGCGGCGCTACTCGCGGATGACCGAGTGCGCTCGGCAGACGCATCCCAACGCCTCGACGGTCAGTCTGTGCTGCTCGTTGCTGGGTACCAAGCGGGCACGGCGTCGCTGGAGGCGTCTGCCGGGGTTGCCAACCGCCTCGGGGCAGCGCGAGTCCAAATCGCGGCGCTGGGAGCGATGCGTAGTGACATTGCTGGAACTGAGGCGTACTCAAGCATCGAAGCGTCACCGGCGCACCTGGTGGCACTCTAAGGTGCCTATGCCGCCTGAGTCTCCGCCTGCTTCAAGATCAACTCGGTGGCCTCGGGGGTCTTGTCAGGCGGGTAGCCGTGCTTCAGTAGGAGCCGCTTGATGGTGGTGCGCAACTTGGCGCGGACCTGCTCCTTGACGCTCCAGTCGGTCTTGGCGTCGCGGCGCACGATGTCGGTGAGTTCGTGGGCGATCTTCTTTAGCGTCTCGTCCTGCATCGCCTCGCGGGCGGAGTCGTTGTCTCGCAGCGCGTCGTAGAAGGCGAGTTCGTTCTCGGTCAGGCCGGTCTCGCGACCGCGTTCCTGCTCGGCCTTCAGTGCTTGGGCCAGGCGAACCAGTTCGGCGACCACGGCGGCGGTGTCGAGGCTGCGGTTCTGGTAACGCAGTAGGGAGGCGTTGAGCATCTCGGAGAACTGCTTGCCCTTGACGAGGTTGCGACCGGCAATGGCTCTGATCTCGGCGTTCAGCAGTCGCTTCAGCGCCTCCATCTGAATGTTGGGTCGCTCAGACTCGCTGATCCTCTTCACAAACGCATCGTCAATCAGCGAGATGTCTGGGTTGGCGATCCCCGCCTCGGCGTAGATGTCCACCACGCCGGTCCCTGTCATGTTCTCCGACACGATCTGCCGGATGGCCGTATCCAACTCAGCCCCGGCGTCGGTCGCGCCCCGGCCCGCGCCCTCGATCTTGGCGATGGCGGCCCGCACCGCGTCGAAGAACGCCACGTCATCCCGGATGGCGGTGGCTGCGTCCGATCCGGGGACGAGAGAGAAGAACGACCGTAGGCGCGCCACGTGGGCGATGAATCGCTGCTTGACCGTCAGTTCCTTGGGCTTGTCCTGCTCGTCGCCATCGAGGCCCTCGAAGGCGTCCTCGACGTGTTCCTGCTCCAGCAGCCATTCGACGGTCGCCATGACGGCGTTGATGTACGCCTTGGGTGTCTTCTCCGCGACCAACGGGCGCCAATCGAAGCCGGACAGGATCGAGGACACGATGTCGTGCTCGTTCTCCATTTCAGGGATCGCGGTCGCCTCGATGTCGGCACCGATCTGGCCGTTGTCCCGGTCGCGCTGGGTGTAGTCGCCCAGGGCGCTCTTCAGGTCTTCCGCGATGCCGATGTAGTCCACGATCAACCCAGCGGGCTTGTCGCGGAAGGTGCGGTTGACCCGTGTGATCGCCTGCATAAGGGAGACGCCGCGCATCGGCTTGTCCACATACATGGTCGTCATCGCGGGCGAGTCGAACCCGGTGAGCCACATGTCGCGCACGATCACCACGTCGAGGGGGTCGTCGGGGTCCGATGCGCGGGCCTTCAGAGCGCGCATCTGGGCCTTGTTGCGGATGTGGTCTTGCCAGTGCTCCGGATCGGTCGCGGAGCCGGTCATCACGACCTTCATCCGTCCAGCCGCGTCGTCGCCGCTGGCCCAGTCAGGCCGCAGCGCAGCGATCTTGTCGTGCAGATCAACCGCGATGCGCCGGGACATCGTGACAATCATGCACTTGGCCTCGGGCATGACCTCCTTGCGCTTGTCCCAGTGGGCCACGATGTCGGCGGCCAACTCCGTCAGCCGCTCATCCGAACCGACGATGGCCTCCACCCGAGACCAGCGAGACTTCAGCCGATCCTGAGCATCCTCCTCGCTGCCCGAGACAGCCTCGGTGAACGCGTTGTCGATCTGGGTGAGTGCGTCCTCTGGCAGGCGCACCTTCGCCAGGCGAGCCTCGTACAAGACCTTGACCGTCGCGCCGTCCTCTACGGCCTGCGTCAGGTCGTAGGTGTCGATCACGTCTCCGAAGACCGCCGTCGTTGAGCGGTCCTTGGCCTCAATGGGCGTGCCGGTGAAGCCGATGAATGTGGCGTTCGGCAGACCGTCACGTAGGTGGCGTGCGAAGCCGTCGATGAAGTCGTAGTTAGAGCGGTGGGCCTCATCGACCATGACGACGATGTTCATGCGCTCGGACAACGTGGGGAACGCGATACCAGCATCACGCTCGTCCTTGGACAGGCCGAACTTCTGGATCGTGGTGAACACGATCCCGCCAGACTGGCGACCGGACAGGAGGGTCTTCAACTCGGCTCGCGTCTCTGCCTGGACCGGAGCCTCGGGCAGTGGCGCGCCGATCTTGGTGGCGGCGAACGTGTCCTCGAACAATTGGTTGTCGAGGTCGTTGCGGTCCGTGAGTACGAGCAGGGTTGGGTTGTCCATCGCTGGGTGACGCATCAAGGCACCGGCAGTCCAGGCCATCTCGAACGACTTGCCGGAACCTTGGGTGTGCCAGACGATCCCGGCGCGTCCATCGGTCTCGACCGCTTCGATGGTCTGGTGGACGGCCTTGCGGACGGCCCAGTACTGGTGGTATTTCGCGCCGATCTTGGTCATCTTCGCGCCGTCACCGGAGTAGGCGAGGAAGTTGCGCGTCCAGTCCAGGAACACCTCGGGGCTGAGGAACCCGGCGACGATGACCTCGATCTCGGGGCGGTACTTGGTCGCAAGATTCCGCCCGTCGATGGTCTTCCACGCCTGGAAGTGGTTGGCCTGCGCGGTCAGCGTGCCCATCCGTGCCAGCAGCCCATCCGAGATGACGACGCCCGCATTCCAGGTGAACAGGTCGGGAATCTGCGCCTTGTACGTCTGAATCTGGGCGTACGCGCTGGCAATCGTCGCGTTCTGCGCCCCGGGCTTCTTCAACTCCAGCAGACCCAGCGGCAGCCCGTTGACGAACAGCACAATGTCGGGGCGGCGCTCCTTCTTCGGCCCTTGGATCGTGAACTGGTTGACCGCGATCAAGTCGTTGCTGAGCGGCCCGGCCCAGTCGATCAGCCGAGCGCGGACGTTCCGCAGCACGCCCTCGCCATCGCGGTACTCAACTGGGACGCCCTGGGTCAGGAGTTCATACGCCCGCCAGTTCTCCGACTGGATAACGGACGACTCGGGGCGGACGGCGGTCTTGATCACCTCCTCAACAGCATCGTCGGGGAGGTTCGGATTCAGCCGGTAGATGGCATCCAGGAGGCGGCCTTCGAGAACCACCTCGCGGTAGTCGGAGCGCTCAGCATCGAGCATGCCCGGCGCGATGTCGGGCCCGTGTACGGTTTGCCAGCCCTGCTCGGCCAGCATCTCCAGCACCCAGGATTCCAACTCCGACTCCGGGACGCTCATGAGACCGCGCTCTCCATATCGCGGACCCGAACCTTGCCCGACATTAGGAGCGGTAGGAGTTCGTCACGCTGACGAGCCAAGTCATGGCACTCATCGTCTAGTTCACATGCGGTGCGCCACAGGGCCTCAAGTCCGTCCAGATCGACTTGTGACAGGGCAGACGAACCCAGATCGGGAACGGGGAGGGTGGATACCTGCTTCCAGTCAGCGCGGGGCATTCGGGTGCCACCACTCCCTGCCATGGCCACTTCGGAGAACCGAGGAGAGTGAGCGAGCGCGTGTACCAAGGACTGGGGATACCCTTCTTGAGCGCGAAGCACCCAAACTTCCGAACTACATAGACCATCGAAGCCGGGGCGAGCCACCTTGCGGAAGTAGGGCCTCAATTTCCCGTAGAGCACATCACCGCGAGCGAAACGCAACGACACGCTTTGGACGCTTGACGACGACCCGATTCCCGAGAGGCCCGCGCCGTCAGTCGCGAAGTGTTCCAGCCCGAGGTAGAGGTCTGGCCCCTCACTGCCGGGCTTCCACTGATCGCGGACCAGTCGGGCCACAGTTCCGAAGGTGGTCAGGGGCTGATCACGTGCAAGCACGCCGTACTGCTCAA
>CAKZIH010000234.1 GCA_936931335.1 uncultured Nostocoides sp.
CCGCTACCGCGTCACCTGGGACCTCACCCCCACCAGCTACGACCACCACCTCGCCACCACCCGCGCCAACCCCACCCCTGACACCAGCTAGCCGCGGCGGGCGCTGCGGTCGGAATCAACGCGACCGGCTTCACCGAGGGACGCACATCGAGCCCCGAGAAGCTGGGGGAATCCCTGAGATCGACGTGCGCGTTCACGCGGGCGCGACCGAGCGGGCAGAGACGCGGATTCGTCTCAGCGCTGACAAGCGAAGGCAGGCTGCGACAACGGCACTGCTCGAGGGACGGCGCCCACCGACAACCGCTCCGGACGCGTCACACGCAGGTGGCCAATCCGCCCTCCGGTGACGCACCCGGGGGCGAACACGACAAAGAGCAAGACGGGAGCGGGAGAGGGGCAGTCGCGAGCAAGGTCGCCCAGCGACCGCCGCTCGCGTCTCCTGCCCCGACCCCCGCTCCCGCCTCGCGACCTCATCAGACACGGCGACGGAGATGGACCCACCGAAGCCACCTAGCTGGAATTGACACAATGACCCGCGTGACCCCGCTCGACCCCACCATCGCCGCCCGCCTCAAACGGGACCCCCAGGGGCTGATCGCCGCGATCATCCAGCAATACGACACCGCCGAGGTGCTCATGCTCGGGTGGATGGATGACGAGGCGCTGCACCGCACCCTGACCACCGGCCGGGTGACCTTCTGGTCGCGCAGCCGGGGGGAGTACTGGCGCAAGGGCGACACCTCCGGGCACGCCCAGCACGTCCATTCGGTGTCGCTCGATTGCGATGGCGACGCCCTGCTTGTCCGGGTCGATCAGGTGGGGGCCGCCTGCCATACGGGGGAGCGCACCTGCTTCGCCACGTCCCTGCTGGCCGAGGGCGAGCGCGCCCAGGGCGCGCTCACCCAGGACGCGCGCGAGAACGCGCTCACCGTGGACGGTCGACGATGAGCGTCGGGGTGCCGGACCTGGCATACGGCAGCACCTGGCCGTCGGCGGACACCTTCGCCGTGCTCGCCCAGGATCGCCGGGTTGTCCCGGTGCTCCGGCGCCTGCTCGCCGACGGGGAGACCCCGCTGGGGATCTACCGCAAGCTCGCCGCGGGCCGCCCGGGCACCTTCCTGCTGGAGTCTGCCGAGCACGGCGGGGTGTGGTCGCGCTACTCGATCATCGGCGCGGCCAGCCGCGCCACCCTCACCGAACGCGACGGCGAGGCCGCATGGCTAGGCGAACCCCCAGTCGGCGTGCCCTGCGGCGGCAGCCCGGTCGAGGCGATCCGCGACACCGTCGCCGCCCTGGCTACCGAGCCCCTTGCCGGTCTCCCGCCGCTGACCTCCGGCTTGGTCGGCGCCATCACCTATGACGCGGTCCGTCGCTGGGAAGCCTTCCCCGACACCGGGATTCGCGATGTCGACGTCCCCGAGGTGGCCATGGTGCTGGCCACCGATGTTGCCGTCCTCGACCACGCCGATGGTTCGGTCTTGCTCATCGCCAACGCCATCAATTACGACAACACCGACGAGCGCGTCCACGAGGCCCACGCCGACGCGCAACGGCGCCTCGACGAGATGACCGCCGCGCTGGCCGCACCCACCCCGAGCACTGTTTCGGTGGTCGCCGCAGCCACCGGCACCGTCTGGGACGACGTGCGCCCGACGATGGACTCGGCGCGCTTCGAGGACCTGGTCGAGCGGGCCAAGGAGGACATCCGTGCCGGCGAGGCCTTCCAGATCGTCCTCTCGCAGCGTTTCGACCTCGCCTGCCCGGCCGACGGGCTCGATGTCTATCGCATCCTGCGCTCCACCAACCCCAGTCCCTATATGTATTTCTTGCGCCTGGAGCACCCGCAGGGCGGCAGCTTCGACATCGTCGGCTCCTCCCCGGAGGTGCACGTCAAGGTCACCGGCCGCGACGTGATCCTGCACCCGATCGCCGGCACCCGGCCCCGCGGCAAGACGCCCGAGGAGGACCTCGAAATCGGCGCGGATCTGCTCGCCGACCCCAAGGAACGCGCCGAGCACGTGATGCTCGTCGACCTGGGCCGCAACGACCTGCAGCGCGTCTGCGCCGCCGGCACCGTGGACGTCGTGGAGATGCTCAACACCCGCTTCTACAGCCATGTCATGCACCTGGAGTCGACGATCACCGGCCAACTCGCGCCGCACGCGACGGCCTACGACGCCCTGGCCGCGACCTTCCCCGCCGGCACGCTCTCCGGCGCCCCGAAGGCCCGGGCTATGGCCCTCATCGACTCCTATGAGCCCACCCGGCGTGGGGTTTACGGCGGAGTCGTCGGATATGTCGATTTCCACGGCGATATGGATCTCGCCATCGCGATTCGCACCGCGGTGATCCGCGAGGGGATGGCGCACGTTCAGGCCGGCGCCGGGATCGTCGCCGACAGCGTGCCCCTGCTGGAGTACGAAGAGACCCGCAACAAAGCTGCCGCGGTCCTGCGCGCTATCGCCGCCGCCGGCGCGCTCACCCCGGTCGATCCGCGATGACCCGCTGGACCCCCCGCTACGTCATACCGCCGGTGCTGCTCGCCGCCTTCGCGGTGGTCATCGCGGGTCGGCGGGAGTGGTTCGCCGGCCGCATCGCGGCCTCCTCGGCCGTCGGCGCCGGCAGCCCGGTCACCGCGACCGGTGCCGACGCGGTCCCCGGCCTGATCGCGTTCGCCCTGGTCATCGCCGCGGGCATCCTTGCCGCCGCGACCTCGGGTCCGGTGCTGCGCCGGGTCACCTTGGTGGTCTCGGCCCTGGCCGGTATGGCGTTGACCGTGCTCACCGCGCTCGCCCTGACCCGTGCCGACGACACCTTGGGCACTGCCGCGGCAACCGCGTCGGGCCTGACCGGGAACGTCCCGGTCACCGCGATCACCACCTCGCCCTGGCCGTATGTCGTTTTCGTCGCCGCCGTGGTGGCCACCCTCGCCACGATCCTCGGCCTGCTCGGCGCCGCCCGCTGGCGCGGCTTGTCCCAGCGGTATGAGGCTCCCGTCGCGGACGGCGAGCCCGCCGGGGGACGTGGCGAACGGGTGGCCAGCGCCTGGGATCAGGTCGACCGCGGTATGGACCCCACCGTGGACGTGCACCCGGACCTCACCTCGGACCCGGCCACTGACACCGGGACCCACGCCGACGGCGATCGCGTCTGACACAATCAACGCAAGCACAATCAGGCCGAGCGCCGCGGGAGCGGCAACGGACAGCGCCGCAGTCGCGGCCATCGATACGAGCAGGAGGACGCCGCGCATGGCTGCGGAAGAGCATGAGGGACACGGGCACAGCGTCGCCGCGTGGACGGGCGTCACCATCTGCATGATCGCCTCGCTCATCATCGCGGCCTACGCGCTGGG
>CAKZIH010000235.1 GCA_936931335.1 uncultured Nostocoides sp.
TGACCGCGGCATGATCACCACACCAAAACTGTCCGGGAAACCGGGTCAGGCTCCGAGTGCTCCAGCATGTGGGTGCGGAGTTGTCCGCACACGAGACCATCACTGCCGAACAAGAGCACCGGGGTTCGATCGCTCAGCTCGCTGCCGAGTACGAGACCATCGCCGCAGCCGCCCAACGCGACCGCTGGGCCACCCTCATCCGTGCCTCTGGTCTGACTGTCGAACAGGCCGACGTCGCGATCGAGTCCGAGGCGTTCGGGGCACTCACCGCCGAGCTGCGACGAGCCGAGGCCAACCACCACGACGTCGACCGCCTGTTCCCGCGTCTGGTGGCCGCGCGCGGGTTCACCGATGCCGACGACATCGCCTCCGTCCTGCACTACCGGGTGGCTCGCGCCACCGCACGCCCGGCGGGCTCGGGTCGCACCCGCAAGGCGCCACGGCTGATCGCCGGACTGATCCCGTCCGCGGACGGCCCGATAGCCGGCGATATGAGGCAGGCCCTCAATGAACGGCGCGAGCTGATCGAGACCCGCGCCGACGCCGTGCTCGACACCGCCCGCGACGCCGGAGAAGCCTGGACGCGCCCACTCGGTGAGCCACCCCGCGACCCGCGAAAGGCGGCGGCGTGGAGACGGTCCGCCTGCACGATCGCCGCCTACCGCGACAGATACGGCGTCACGGATGACCGACCGCTGGGGCCGCCGCCGCAGTCCACGGCGCAGAGCATCGACGCCGCCCGCGCACGAGCTGCTCTCGATCGAGTACGTGGCTTCGTCAACCAAGCGAGCGATGTACCGCAGCATTCACCGGGACGCGAGAACGTCGAGCGCTCGTTGTAAGTGTGGCGCGATTCGGCACTTCCGAAGCTTGCAGTCGACTTGATCCGACTGTGAGAGTCAGCTGTTGCTGGACGGCGTCCCTGATGATTCTCCATCGCCACGTACTTCGCCGGTCGGCCAAGGATACGTATTCCAAGCGCTCGACAAGATCGGATTCTCGGTATCAGCCTTCTTACCGATGTCACGCAGGCTGACGACACCTCCTGCACTCTTCGCGATCTCTGCGAGGAGCAGCGGCTCGACATCTTTACCGTGCGTCACGAGCCACTCGACTTCACGCGCGCTCGCCGCGGCTACAGGAACATCTGGGAGCCTCCCGCCAGGGATGACCGCAACGTCATGGTCGAGAAGGTACGCGGCCCCGGTATAGAACGGCTCCGCCGTGACGATCAACCCCAACATGGGGCGGTCGGTTGGGATGTTTGTGAACGCCGGGTGATTGTCAGCAAGATGGCTGACCGTATGGGTCAACTGCCTCCGTGCGCTGCCTAGGGTCTCGCTGAGCGAGTTCATCAGCGTTGCATCGCCGGCCCGTGCTGCCGGGCCGAGGCGGCGAGACTTGACCTCAACCAAGATGACCAGATTGGGCAGGATCACAAACCAGTCAACGCTCTTGTGACCGCCACCCTTGCCGAAGACAATCTCGGGTTCGACCTCCGCGTCCTCGATCAGTCTGAGTTGTCGACCAATGTAGTGCTCGAAAAGGCCTCCGAGGTCATCCGCGAAAGCCTTGCCGTGCTTAGTCATTCCGGCGTAGTACAAGCCTCCCGGCGTGACCGTCCGCATGATCAGACGCGTCGCTGGAGCAACCGGCTCCCCGTCGCCCATGTCCACGAACGGTGTCGCCAACAACGGGTTGTAATCGAATCGGGCCGCTGTGGCTGATCCGACCGAGTGGTCGCTGAAAGCAGTCCGAAACGCTGCGGGTGTCGTGGTAAGTCGAGAGGCGATCTTCTCTATGTTCGTCCGCGGATAGAGCTTCAGCACTTCAGTGAAGTTTGGCTGATCCAGCCAGCCAGGCTTGTATGCTCCACCATTCTGGAAGGCACCCACTTGAAGGAAGAACGTCGCACCGATCGCCTCGCGGAACGGGACTCCGTCGAGCATGGCCGCCAGCGAGTCCTCCGTGATCACTCGGGTCTCGACGTCGGGCAGGCCCTCGACCATCCAGGCGTGGGAGCGAGCAAGCTCCTCGAACATCGACTCCTGGTAAGGGAACTGCTCGTACGTGACCTGAGTCATCAGTCTGACGAGGAAGTCCACGGACCCGACATCGGCATCGTCGATGTCCATCGCGATCTGGAACTTGTGCATCAGCTTCTGCAGCGCCGTCTCATCGACGGGCTTCGAGCGATACTCATTGCCGTAGAGAAGCGAATCTCGCGCGGCCGCAGCCAATCCCCACGGCGGCATCCGATGTTTCACAGCATCTGAATACGGCGGTTCGCCAAGCGCTGCCGAGGACCGCGCGATCGCCGGGATCAGCTCGCTGGGTTTGAAGGCGCGGCACGCTTGAGTGAATGCCGAGTAGGGCAAGCCCGGGTCGCGCGAGAAGCTCATAGACGCACGTGCCCTTCGGAACGCCGTTGTCTAAACCTCGAGCGAATCCTCCACGTGAGAGTGACGCTCAACATGGTGTTACGGGCGACCGCAAGGTCGGCTGGCGCAGTCAAGACGCGTCCGGGAGGAGCACGTCTTCGATGACACCTGAGCTTGCAGATGTACGTACACGCAGGGTGGGCACGTACCTTGCGCGGTAGTCATCACCGTCGATGGGGTCGGAGTCGTCCCATTCGTGGACTACTACACGCAAGGTGTTGGTCAATCGCCCGATGAGAAGCGCAAGTGGGAACGGGCACCGCAGCAGGAGATGCACCTCGGCGTTGGAGTTGTCGTTCGACAGGGCACGGATGTGCGCGGCGACATCGGCGGCGATCAGGCCTGCATGAGCGGGGTCGAGGAGTGTGCCGCTCGCACTTGTGAGATGACGCCAGGCCGCGAGAAACGGCCCATGATCTTCGATATAGCGGGTGAAGGCGGTGTCGCTGCGTTGGGGCAGGAGATCGACATACACGGCTACGGAGGGGCGACCGGTCGTGATCGCAGATGGATCGCCGCCTTGATCTGCGATTTGCACTTCCGGTTGCGTGATGAACCGCGCTTCGCCATCGCTCGCCCAGGTGGCGCCCTGTTGGTCGATCACGTCCATGTGCCCGATTCGAGACGAAGGCAAGGCCGCCCCGACCGCGAAGGCCACCGAGAGATGCGCCCCTCCAGCAACACGTAGGCGACGTGCCCCGGAACGGGTCACGGCATCGGGGAGGAGACCGATGGTGTCCTTGAGATCTCGGAGCCCGTCGGCGCTCGGAAGCCGTTCGTGATCGGAGGGCCTGAGTCGGATGTCCAGTTCGTCACCGGTTCGGTCATAGACCTGTGGCGTGTTCCTGGTCTGGAGGCTCAGGTGGAACGTCTGGTCGGTTGCCTCGATTCGTTTGCGAAGAGACGCGATCCGGA
>CAKZIH010000236.1 GCA_936931335.1 uncultured Nostocoides sp.
GTCGTGGATGAGCTCGCACAGCTCGGTGATCGTGTCCTCGTACACCCCGTGGGTGGAGGGATAGGTCACCATGATCGCCGCGAGTTCGTCGCGGTGCTTGTCGACCTTGGCCCGCAAATCCGCCATATCGATGTCGCCGCCGGCCGCGGTGGCCACCACGACGACCTTCATCCCGGCCATCACCGCGCTGGCGGCATTGGTGCCGTGGGCGCTCTGCGGGATCAGGCAGATGACGCGATGCTCCTGGCCGCGAGAGCGGTGGTAATCGCGGATGGCGAGTAGGCCGGCGAGTTCACCCTGGGAGCCCGCATTCGGCTGCACCGAGACCGCGTCATAGCCGGTGATCTCGGCAAGCCACCCTTCGAGCTGGGCGATCAGTTCGCGGTAGCCCTCGGTCTGCGCCGGCGGCGCGAAGGGGTGGATGTCCGCGAACTCCGGCCAGGTGACCGCCAGCATCTCGGTCGTGGCGTTGAGCTTCATCGTGCACGACCCGAGCGGGATCATCCCGCGGTCCAGCGCGAAGTCCTTGTCGGCGAGCAGCCGCAGGTAGCGCAACATCGCCGTCTCGTTGGTGTAGCGCGAGAAGGTCGGGTGCGTGAGGTAGTCGGAGGTGCGCTGCAGCGCCTCGGGCAGCGCGGTGGTCTCGTTCTGCGCCGACGGATCGTGCGACTCGCCGTCATTGGAGGCCGCGCAGCCGCCGAACACCGTGAGGACCTCGCTCACCTGCGCCGCGGTGGTGGTCTCGTCCACGCTGATGCCGAGGTGATCGGCGTCGCGCAGGTAGAGGTTGATGCCCTGCTGTGCGGCCGCGTCGAGCAGTTCGGCGGCCTGGCCGACAACCCGCACGGTCACCGTGTCGAAGAAGTGCTCCTCGGTCACCTCGACACCCGCGGCGCGCAAACCGGCCGCCAGGTCGGCCGCGCGCCGGTGCACGTCCTCGGCGATCGCCCGCAGCCCGGCGGGGCCGTGGTAGACGGCATACATGGAGGCCATCACGGCGAGCAGCACCTGGGCGGTGCAGATATTGGAGGTGGCCTTCTCGCGGCGGATGTGCTGCTCGCGGGTCTGCAGCGCCAGCCGGTATGCCGGATAGCCCGCGTCGTCGACGGAGACGCCGACCAGGCGACCGGGCATGGTGCGCTCCAGGCCCTGGCGCACGCTCATGAAGCCGGCGTGCGGGCCGCCATACATCATCGGCACCCCGAAGCGCTGGCTGCTGCCGACGGCAATATCGGCACCCCACTCCCCCGGCGGGGTGAGCAGGGTGAGTGCGAGCAGGTCGGTGGCCGCGGTGACCAAGGCCCCGAGTTCGTGGGCCGCATCGGTGAGCGCGCGCAGGTCCCGCACCGCGCCGTGCGCGTCGGGATATTGCACCAAGACCCCGAAGATTTCGGCGCCCCCGGCCGCCTTGGTGAGCGCGGCGGCGCTCTCGGCCCTGCGCAGATCGGCGACGACGACCGGCAGCCCGAGCGCATCGGCGCGAGTGCGGACCACGGCCATGGTCTGCGGGAAGATCCGCTCGTCGGCCAACAGGACGCCGTCGGTGGCACCGCGCACCGAGCGACGCATCAGCGTCACGGCCTCGGCGGCCGCGGTGGCCTCGTCCAGCAGCGAGGCACCGGAGACCGCGAGCCCGGTCAGGTCACTCACCACGGTCTGGAAGTTGACCAGCGCCTCGAGCCAGATCGGAAGAGCGTCGTGTAGGGAAAGAGTGTAGATCTC
>CAKZIH010000237.1 GCA_936931335.1 uncultured Nostocoides sp.
CGCCCTCAGGCCCGTGCGCTGCGGCGCGGCGCGAGGCGGCAGACCGGCGGCGGAGCGCAACTCCGCGGCATACGACTGCGGGCTGCCGAGCCGGGTGCGCAGGTCGATGCCGGACTCCGAGGCAAGTTCGGCGAGGTCGGCCTCCATACCTAAGGTGAGCTCGTCGACCTCCTCGCCCGGCAGATCGCCGAGTTCGGCGCGCACCTGGGTGACATAGGCGCGCACCCGGGCGCCGCTGGGGTCGGTCGGGGTGGTGATCGTGCTGCTCATCGGTGAACTCCCGCCTGGTCGAGCAAACCGTCCATGGTCCCGGCGAACCCGGTCCAGGTCTTGCCTTGAATTTCCAGCAGCTCGCGCCCCTGGGCGTTGATGCCGTAGTACTTGCGGTGCGGGCCCTCCTCGGAGGGCACGACATAGGAGGTGAGGGCGCCCGCGCTGTAGAGCCGGCGCAGAGTCCCGTAGACGGAGGCATCGCCCACGTCCTCCAGGCCCGCGGACCGCAGCCGGCGCACGACGTCATAGCCATACCCATCGCCGGTGGCGATCACCGAGAGCACGGCAAGGTCGAGCACCCCCTTGACCAATTGCGTCGGATCCATCCCGCGGTCCTTCCCGTCGTGCACTAGTGCGTAATGCACAGTAGCGCACTCAGGACAGCAGTGCGCCGGGATGACACCCAGTGAAAAAAGCCGGAGCGCACCACTGGCGCGCCCCAGTGCTCAGTCGACGAGTTCGGCGTAGGCGACCGCGAGCGCGGCGCCGAGGCGCGCGTTATTGCGCACCAGCGCGATATTGGTTCGCAGGGATTCCCCCTGCGTGATCTCTACGATCCGGCCGAGCAGGTATGGCGTGATGTCCTTGCCCAGCACACCCCGCTCGCGCGCGTCGGCGAGCGCCTGGTCGATCACACCCTGCATCCGCTCGACGGGGATTTCCTCTGCTGCGGGAACGGGATTCGCGATCGAGACGCCGCCGGCCAGGCCGAGCTTCCATTTGGCATGCAGGAGCTTCGCCAGTTCTTGTGGGCTGTCCAGACGCATCGGCACCCGGTGGCCGGAGGAGCGGGAGAAGAACGAGGGGAACTCGTCGGTGCCATAGCCGACCACGGGGACCCCGAGGGTCTCCATCGCCTCCAGGGTGCGGCCGATGTCGAGGATGGATTTGACCCCGGCGCTGATCACCGCAACTTCGGTGCTGCCCAGTTCGGTGAGGTCGGCGCTGACATCCATGCTGTCCTGACCACCCTGGTGCACCCCGCCCAGGCCCCCGGTGACGAAGATCCGGATGCCAGCGAGCGCGGCGAATCGCATGGTTGCGGCCACCGTGGTCGCGCCGTGGGCGCCACGGGCCACGACATACGGGATGTCGCGGACGCTGACCTTGGCCACATCCGGGTCGCTGGCGAGCAGTTCCAGTTCGTGGGCGGACAGGCCGATGCGCGGGGCCCCGCCGAGGATGGCGATGGTGGCCGGGGTCGCTCCGCCGTCGCGGATGATCTGCTCGACCTCCTGGGCCATCGCGACATTGTCCGGATAGGGCATGCCGTGGCTGATGATGGTGCTTTCCAGCGCCACGACGGGCCGCCCGGCATTCAGAGCGTCCAGGACTTCGGGGTGCAGGTCGAGCAGGGCGTGGGGCGCGGGGCGGAGGTCAGAAGTCTGGTTCATGGTCATCCTTGGGGAGCAGAGAGGTCGGGGCGGAGGTTCAGGCGGGCGCGCAGGGCATCCAGGGTCAGGTTTGGCAGGGCGGTCAGCGTGCTTTCGACCGTCAGGGCGGCGGCAGCGTGACCGTAGCGGGCGGCCTCGGGCGAGGTCAGGCCCTCACAGAGCGCGGCGAGAAAGGCGGCCAGCATGGCGTCTCCTGCGCCGGTCACGTCCACGACCTCGGCGCT
>CAKZIH010000238.1 GCA_936931335.1 uncultured Nostocoides sp.
ACCACCGGGGGGGTATCACCGGATGAGTGTGCTCTTGCTCCAGAGGATCGACTTCCATCTCGGTGGCGTCCGACACGGCCTCGACGCCGGCACCCGAGCGACGACTCTCGTTGAGTGCCTGGACGATGCGAGCAAGCGCTGGTTCAGAAAGCGTGCCGGTATGGCTGAAGACTCGTGCGCCGTCTCGGTACCCCAGTAGGGCCGGGACGGCGGCCACGCGTGCGACGTGCGCAGCCTGGAGCTCGCTGGTGATGTCGACGCGTGCGTGCAGGACGTGTGACTGTTCGACGGATGACCTCTCGTAGATCGCACCGAAGGCACGGCAGGGAGAGCACCAGCTCGCCCAGAAGTCGACGACGACGAGTTCGGTCGTCGCAACCACGCTTACGAAACTCTGATCAGTCAAAGCAACCACGGTCATGGGTCAATGCTCCTGTCAATTTCGACGCGGCGGTCTTGGAGGGGCAACGGAATGGCGGCGACCCCGGTGGCTGCGGGGCGACCCCCGCATCGTGTCTCTTATCTGTTGTGCGCCGAGCGCGCTCTGCCCTGTCCCGCAAGCCGATTTCCGGACTCATTGGTCCAGTCTCAATGATCGACGTTTGCGCTAGGTCGCGCCACCCGGACGCGCGTGTTCTGATTCGAAATAGCGCACGTCGCGCGTTTCCACTTCTGATGGCGGGCTCGAATCACGCGTGTCGGTGTGTATGCGCCGCTCCACCTACCATGCATGACCATTTCGATACGGGTGATGAGCGCCGGCCAGGGGTATCGATACTTGCTCAAGTCAGTCGTAGCGGGCGACCGCGATCGAGACGCCGCATCCGCGCTCACGGGGTACTACACCGATGCGGGGACTCCTCCGGGCATCTGGCTCGGTGCCGGCTTGACCGGGTTGGAGACGTTCACCGAGGGCGACCAGGTGTCCGAAGAGCAGTTGAGCCGCCTGATGGGGCACGGGCAGCACCCGGACACCGGGGAGTGGCTCGGGCGTGCCTACCGACAGTTTGCTACGACGGGCGAACGGGTCGAGCGCCGGGTCGACCGACTGCCGAAGGATCTTGATGAGACCGAGCGCACCGCGCAGGTCGCGGCGATAACCGCGGAAGAGGCCCGCAAGCCGACCGGCT
>CAKZIH010000239.1 GCA_936931335.1 uncultured Nostocoides sp.
CAGCAACTGCAGGAAGACCTCGAGGTCAGCGAAGGTGGGCAGCAACTTCTCGATGCCCACGATCGAGATCAGGGTCTCGGGGAGGGTGAGGCACATGCGGCCATTGCCCTCGGACTCCACCACGACCAGGGTTCCGGATTCGGCCACCGCGAAGTTCGCGCCGGAGATGGCGACCTTGGTGGTGAGGAATTTGCGCCGCAGGTGGTGGCGGGCGGCGGCGGCCAGGTCCGCGGGCTCGTCGGTGAGATCGGCGGGGGCGGGCTCGCCATACTGGCCCATTTCGGCCAGGAAGATCTCTCGGATCTCGGTCCGGTTGCGGTGGATGGCGGGCACCAGGACGTGGCTGGGGCGGTCGTGGCCGAGTTGCACGATGAGCTCGGCGAGGTCGGTCTCCCAGGCGGCGATGCCCTCCTCTTCTAGAGCCTCGTTCAGGTCGATCTCCTGGGTCACCATCGACTTGACCTTGACCACATCGGGGTCGGGGTCGTCGGTGGCTTCGCGGACCAGGCGGGCCGCGATCTGATTGGCCTCCTCGGCATTGCGAGCCCAGTGCACCTGCGCACCGGCCGCGGTCGCCGCCGCCTCGAACTGTTCCAGGTAGCTATCGAGGTTGCGCAGCGTGCGGTCCTTGATGGCGGCGCCGGCCAGCCGCAGGGACTCCCAATCATCAACCTCGGCGACGACCTTGGCGCGCTTGTCCCGGATCGTATGGGTGGCGCGCTGCAGGTTGCGCCGCAACTGAGCGTTGCCGAGTTCCGCCTTGGCGTTAGTGGGGAAAGCCGGCATTCCCAGCAGGGTGCCGCTGGGCGGCGCGGGGGTGCGCCGGGGCCGGGATGCGGGTGGTGCGCTCATCGGCTGCTCTCCTGGGTGAGCTGGGCGACGGCGTCGATGGCCGTCTCTTCGGAATGCGCGAGGATCTCGGCCAGATGGATCGGCCGGACCCCGGTGCGCTGTCGGGCCAAGGCCCCGCCGATATTCATCAGGCACGAATTGTCACCCGCGACCACGAACTCGGCACCGGTCTCGCGGATGTGGGCCGCCTTGTCGGAAACCATGGCCACCGAGACATCCGGATTCTTCATCGAGAAGGTCCCACCGAAGCCGCAGCATTCCTCCGCCGCCGGCAAGGGGACCAGGGTGATCCCCTTGACCGCCTTGAGCAGCTCGTATGGCCGATCACCCACCCGAGCGACCCGCAACGAGTGACAGGTCGGGTGATAGGTCACCCGGTGCGGGAAGTACGCTCCGACGTCGGTGACCCCGAGCACGTCGATGAGCAGTTCCGGGAAGTCGTAGGTCCGGGATGCCACGGCCTCGGCCCGGCGGGCCAGGTCCTCATCGCCCGCATTGCGGGCCACCATCGCGTGCTGGTGGCGGATCGAGCCGACGCATGAGCCGGAAGGGGAGACGATCACGTCATACGGCTCGAAGGTCTCGACATACCGGCGCACGGTCGGCAACGCCTCGGCCAGGTAACCGCTATTGGTGAATACCTGGCCGCAGCACGTCTGGCCCATCGGGAACTCCACGGTGCACCCGAGGCGCTCCAGGACGGCTACCACTG
Organism: uncultured Nostocoides sp.; assembly: GCA_936931335.1. Taxonomy (GTDB): domain Bacteria; phylum Actinomycetota; class Actinomycetes; order Actinomycetales; family Dermatophilaceae; genus Nostocoides_A. Next base: position 1,565 of record CAKZIH010000239.1, read on the forward strand.
CCTGGGGCGTCTGCGGGAACATCGCGTCATTGACGCAGGTGGCGAAGAGCGCGACCCGGGTGGGGCGGTCTGTCATACCAGCTCCTTCTCCTGAGTGGGGGGCCACCGCGGTTACGGCAGCATCCAGGACAGCACGGGCGTGGACTGCAGACCGACCAGCAGGCACATGAGGACCAGCAAGCCGATGCTCCAGCCAATCACCTTACGCATGATCTCCGACTCGCGGCCCTCGAGGCCGACCGCGGTGGCGGCAATGGTCAGGTTCTGCGGGCTGATCATCTTGCCGACCACACCACCGGAGGTGTTGGCGCCGACGAGCAGGGTCGGGTCGATGCCCGCCTTGGTCGCCGCGGTCTGCTGCAGGGTGGCGAAGAGGGCGTTGGCGCTGGTGTCCGAGCCGGTGACCGCCGTGCCCAGCCACCCCAGGACGGGGGAGAGGAAGGCGAAGGCGGCGCCGGTGCCGGCGATCCAGGTGCCGATGGTGATCGTCTGGCCCGACAGGTTCATCACATAGGCCAGGGAGAGCACGGTGGCGACGGTGAGGATCGAGAACCGCATCTTGTACGCGTTCTGGGCCACCACCTTGCCCCAGCGGGTCAGGCTGACGCCATAGACGAGGGCCACCACCAGGCTGCACAGCAGCAGCATGGTGCCGGGGTTGCTCAGCCAGGAGAAGGTGTAGATCGCCGAGCTATTGGGCTTGCCGGAGGCGGTGAGGACCTGCCCGTTCAGGCCGGGCCAGGGGATCTTGCGGTCGGTGCCGACCAGCCAGTCACGCACCGGCGGGAACAGCTTGGCGACCGAGAAGACCGCGATGACCAGCAGGTAGGGGAAGAGCGCCATGCCAATGCGGCCGGCGGTCATCGGAGCAGGGCCGCCGGTGGCGACCTCCTGCTCAGTGCGGGTGGCCACGGCGACATTGCCACCGGCGCTCGCGGTGGTGTCGGTCGGGCTGGTGGCGCCCAGTTCCTCGATCTCGCGCTGGTGGGCGATGCGCAGGGACTCACGAGCCTCCGCCCGTCCGGCGGGCTGCCAGATGCGCAGGATGATGACGATGGCGACCAGGCCGGCGAGAGAGGCGACGATGTCGGTGAGTTCCATCGACAGGTAGGTCGCGCTGATCCACTGGGCAATACCGAAGACCAGGCCGGTGACCAGGGCGATCGGCCACACCTGGCGGACGCCGCGGCGGCCGTCGGTCAGGAAGCAGATGAACAGGGGCACCAGGAAGGCGACGACCGGGGTCTGGTGACCGACGTAGGCGCCGATCTCGCCGGGGTCGATGCCGGTCAGGCGTCCAGCGGTGAGAATGGGGGTACCGATGGCACCGAAGGCGACCGGTGCGGTGTTGGCGAGCAGGACCACTGTGGCGGCGCGCAGGGCGGAGAAGCCACAGGCCATGAGCATCACACCGGTGATCGCCACCGGGGCACCGAAGCCGGCGAGGGCCTCCATCAGACCGCCGAAGCAGAAGGCGATGACGATCGCCTGGACACGGGGGTCATCGGAGATGAGGTCGAACACCCGGCGCAGGTCTTCGAAACGGCCACTCGCGACCGTCACTTCGAAGAGGATGATCGCGTTGAAGACGATCCACATGATCGGGAAGAGGCCGAAGACCGCACCCTCCAACGCGGAGTTCAGGGCCAGCCCGACGGGCATCCGGTAGGCCAGGACCGCCACCAGGATCGCGACCGCGAGCGCGGCCAGGCCGGCGCGGTAGGCCTTCCACCGCAGAGCGCCCAGGGTGATGAAAATCGTCAGCAGGGGTAGCGCGGCGACCAGGGCCGAGACGGCCGCAGACCCCACGGGGTTCAGCTCGGGTTGGTAAACCACAGTCATGAGCACATCTCCGGGCTCGGAATGGTTAGCACGACCGGCGTCGTGATCGGGCCCATTGTGACGAAAACCGGCCAGGTTTGGCGTGCCAAAGCCGCATTTTGTTCCCCAGCGTGTCCGTTTTGTTGCCTTCCGTCTCAATAGCTGACTGGTATGGCGCTCGTCGGCGGCCGGACGGGTATGGGAGCGCTGCGCTCCCGGCTGGACGGCTGCATCAGGCCAGCGACCGCGGGTGCTGCCTGAGACACTGGGGTCATGACGACTCAACCGATGGGGCCGCGCGGCCCCCTGGGGCACAGCGCCTTCAAGCTCGATTACCCGATGTCACTCGGGGTCTATGACACTTACCCCGAGGCGCAGAAGGCCGTCGACTACTTGTCGGACAACGGTTTCCCCGTGCAGCACGTGCTCATCGTGGGCACCGACCTCAAGCAGGTCGAGCGGGTCACCGGTCGCCTCACCCGCGGGCGGGTGGCCATGGGCGGGGCCCTGTCGGGTGCCTGGCTCGGTGCCTTCGTCGGGCTGATCTTCTCGCTCTTCGAGGAGGGGGAGACGCTGCTGCGGATCTTGTCCACGGTGATCTTCGGCGCCCTCTTCGGTGTGGTCTGGGCGCTGTTCGGTTACGCGCTGACGCGCGGGCAGCGGGATTTCACCTCGGTCAGCCAGGTGGTGGCCACCCGGTATGAGGTGTTGACGGAGCACAAGCTGGTCACCCAGGGCCGCGAACTGCTAACCAAGCTCGACCCGATGAAGGCGGCCCAGGTGCAGGTCGCCGAGGCCCAGGCCCGGGCGTATGCCGAGGCGCAGCAGCAGGGCGAGCCCCAGACGCCGACGGTCAACTGAAGCGAGCCGGCGGCATACGGGCTGCGGCTCACTCAGCGACAGGGCATGACGAAAGGGCCCGGATGCGTGTGCATCCGGGCCCTTCGTTTGTGCTGGGTTTTGTTGCCGTGGGCTCTTAGCCCTTGACCGCACCCGAGGTGAGGCCGCGGACGAAGAAGCGCTGAAGGGCGAAGAAGACGATCATCGGCAGCACCATCGAGATGAAGGCGCCCGCGGTCAGCAGCTCTTGACCCTGACCCTGGGTTCCCAGCAGGCCCTGGAGCTTGACGATCACCGTGGCGTTCGAGTCCGTCAGGAACAACTTGGCGATGAGCAGGTCGTTCCACACCCAAAGGAACTGCAGGGTGGCGAATGCGGCAATGGCGGGCATGGCCATCGGGGCGACCAACTTCCAGAAGGTCTGGAAGTGCGTGGCGCCGTCGATCTTCGCCGACTCGACCACGCTATAAGGCAGCGTGCTCATGTAGTTGCGCAGCGTATAGATCGCGAGCGGCATACCGAACCCGGTATGCAGCAGCCAGACCGCGATGTATTGCCCGGAGATCCCCAGGCCGCGCGGTCCGAGCGTGTCGAGCAGGGGCTGGAAGGCGACCTGGATCGGCACCACCATGACCGCTACGATCAGGATGAACAGCAAATCCTTGCCGCGGAAGTCCATGAAGGTGAAAGCATAGGCCGCGAAAGCCGCGAACATGATGGGCAGGATGGTGGCCGGGATGGCCACCACGAGCCCGTTGATGAACGCATTGCCCATGTCGGCCTTCTCGAAGACCGCGCGATAGTTGTCCGTGGTCCACGAAGTACCGAACGGATTGAAGATCGCCGTCCACCAGCCCGAGCTGGCCGCGTCATCGCGGCTGCGGAAGGAGGTGACCAGCAGACCAATGGTGGGCAGGCTCCAGATGAGCGCTAGCAATGTCATCGCAATGATGGCGAGAAAACTGCGCGGCCGGCCGTCGTCCATCAACTTGCGTGAACGGACCGGCGTCGCGGCGACCGGGGCCGGGGTCATGGATGTGGAACTCATCGGTTCATCTGCTCCTCTCGGAACGACTTGATCTGGTACCAGAGGAGGGGCAGCACCGCGATGAGCAGCACGACCACGATGGCTGACGCGAGACCCGCCTGGCTATTGGCGAACATCTCCTGGAAGAAGAGGTTCGCGATGACATTGGTGCCGTCGCGCCCATTGGTCAGCACATAGATGATGTCGAAGACCTTCATCACCAGGATGAAGACGGTGATGAAGACCGTGATGATGGTCGGCCGGATCTGCGGAATGATCACCTTCCAGAAGATCTGCCATTCGTTGGCACCATCGATGCGGGCAGCCTCCAGCGTGTCATCGGGCACACCCTTGATGGCCGAGGACAGCAGAATCATCGAGAAGCCGGCCTGCAACCAAATGAGGATCACCATCAGCAGCAGCGAGTTCAACTTGCCGGTCTCGATCTGCAGCCAGGTCTTCGGATCGCCGCCCAAGGTGGTGACCACGGCATTGAGCAGACCCGTCTGGTTCTGGCTCTTGTCCTGGTATTCGTAAACCAGGTTCCAGATTGCCGAGGCGCCGACGAAGCTGATCGCCATCGGCAGGAAGATCAGGGACTTGGAGATCTTCTCGCCCTGGGCCGACAGTTTGTCCGCCAGCACCGCGACGATGACGCCGATGGCGACGGTCACCGCGGGCACGATGAGCAGCCAAAGGACGTTGTTGACGATCGAGCTCCAGAACTCGCTGTTGCCGAAGATCGCCCGGAAGTTGTCGAGCCCCACGTACTCCGTGCTGTCCTTGTTGGCGAAGGCGTAGTTGATCGTCTGGATCGTGGGATAGACGAGCATGAGCGCGATCAAGCCGAAGCCCGGCAGCAGGAAGGCGTAGGGGATCACCCCCTGCGACAATCGAGTGGGCAGGCCCTCGACGAACATGTTGACGAAGTAGAAGAGCAGGGCCGCCCCGCCCACGCCCGCGACGAGGGCGATCAGGCCGATGAGGAGCTTGCTGTCGAAATACCACTCGGGGTGATAGCCCAGCGAGAGGAAGAGGTTGCCGAGCAGCCAGGCGGTCAGGGCGAGCCCGACGAGCCCGAGGGCGAGCTTGGCGACATTGGCACCCTGACGGCCCGAACTGTCGGCGTCGGAGTGCTTTCCGGGTGCGGTGATGACCGCGTCGTGTGCGGTAGCCATCAGGACTTCGGCCAGGTGTTCTCGATATTGGTGGCCGTGGTCTTGTCGTCCTGGCCCTGCATCCACTTGACCATCTCGGTCCAGAACGAGCCCGAGCCGACTTCCTTGGGCATCAGGTCGGAGGCGTCGAAGCGGAAGACGTCCGCGTCGGCCACGATCTGGGCCATCTTCTTGGTGATCTCATTCGGATAGTTGGCCGCATCGAAGGTCTTGTGCGGGCTGAGCCAGCCGCCGGCCTTGGCCCAGGGACCACCGAACTTGTCCGAGGTGAGGAACTTCATGACCTCGATGGAGTCCTGGTCGTTCCCATTGAAGAGGGCCGCTAGGTCGCCACCGCCGAGGATGGGCTGGCCGCCGTAGCCGCCCTCCAGCGGCGGGAAGACGAAGATCCCGACCTTGTTGTCCAAGTCCGCCTGGACGGGCTTGGGCAGGAACCCGGAGACGAAGTTGCCCTGGCGCATGAGGTAGCACTTCGGCGGCGTCTGGAAGGCGGGGTTCATCGTGTCGCCGAATGCGGTGTTGATGACGTTCTTGGCCCCACCGAAGACATTGCCGTCGGTCTTGGCGATCTTGGCGAACTCGGCGAACGCCTTGATGATCTGCGGGTCGTTGAACGGGATCTTGTGGCTGACCCACTGGTCGTAGACGTCCGGGCCGCTGACTCGCAGCACCATCTCTTCGATCCAGTCGGTGCCCACCCAGCCGGTGGCCGCATCCGAACCCCAGCCCATGCACCAGGGCGCCGTGCCATCGGCCTTGATCGCGTCGGTGGACTTGGCCAGTTCCTGCAGGCTCTTGGCCTCGGTGGTGCCACCGGCGTCCTCATAGGCCGGCTTGGGATACCACACGATGGACTTGACGGCCATGCGCATAGGGGCGCCATACGAGCGGCCCTTGAGGCGGGAGCTGTCGAGGAAGCCGGGGATCAGCGTCGAGGCTAGGGTGTCGTAGTCCAACACGCTGTCGATGGGCTGCACCTTGCCCTGGCCGGCGAGTTCCAGCAGGCCACCCGGCTGCGGGAAGAGCGCGATATCCGGAGCGTCACCGCCATTGACCTTGGTCTTGACGGTCGTGGTGAAGTCGCTGTCCGCGGTGTACTGGATGTCGATTCCGCTGGACTTTTCGAAGTCGACCAGCGACTTCTCGAAGAGGGCCTGCTCATCGCCACCAAAGGCGCCGAGGATCTTGACGACCTTGTCGCCATCCTTGTTGGCATTGTCGACATAGCCATTGAGCCCTGCGGCTCCGCCGGCACTGTCATTGGCATTGGGATTCTGCAGACATGCGCTGAGCATGGTGGTCGTGAGCAGTGCGCCGCTCACGGCCAGCCAGCGCGTGCGCCGTTGGACCTGCGCCATGTGATCTCCTTCGATTCACGGGCGGCCAGGCCCTCGATGTGCCCGGCCACTGCGAAATTGACTCCGTCCGCAGTGCCTGGCTCGGACGAGACTAGGAGAGCAAGGTAACCCCAATCAGGTGTGACGGCTGGGACGCATGGCACGCACGTGACCAACCCGTAATCTGTCAGGAACCCGTATGGCGCGCGATCCAGGCCTCGACCGCGGAGCTGGTCCGCGGCATACCGGCCGAAAGGTTTTCGCAGCCATCGGCGGTGACCAGGACATCGTCCTCGATGCGCACCCCAATCCCGCGGAAACGCTCTGGAGCGAGAAGATCGTCGGCCTTGAAATAGAGCCCCGGCTCGACGGTGAGGATCATCCCCGGCTGCAATTCGGTGTCCATATATTCCGCGCGCGTCGCCAACGCGCAGTCGTGGACGTCGAGTCCGAGATGGTGGCTGGTGCCGTGCACCATCCAGCGTCGGTGGTACTGCCCGTGTTCGGGGTCCAGGGAGGTCTCCACATCGATGCCCTCCGGCAGCAACCCCCACGCGTGCAAGCGCTCCGCGATCACCCGGATGGCGGCCGCGTGTACATCGCGGAAGCGGTTGCCGGGCTTGACCGCCGCCATACCGGCCTCCTGGGCGGCATAAACCGCGTCATAGACCTCGCGCTGGGCGTCGGTGAAGGTGCCATTGACCGGCAAGGTGCGGGTGATGTCGGCGGTGTAGAGGCTCTCGACCTCGACGCCGGCGTCCAAGAGGATGAGTTCGCCGTCGACGATCTCGCCGGTGTTCTTGATCCAGTGCAGCGTGTTGGCGTGGTCGCCGGCCGCGCAGATCGAGTCGTATCCGACGCCATTGCCCTGGTGGCGGGCGTGCAAACCGAAGGTGCCCTCGACCCAGCGCTCGCCCCGTTCGGTGGCGGCGAGGCGCGGGAACTCGGCGAGCACGGCCTCGAAGCCGACCTGGGTGGCCGCGATGGCCGCCCGCATCTGCTCGATCTCGTAGTCGTCCTTGACGAAGCGAGCGAGGCTGAGGGCATGCGCCAACTCGTCGTC
>CAKZIH010000240.1 GCA_936931335.1 uncultured Nostocoides sp.
CCAGCGCTGAACCCGTCCCCGCGCGGACCGCGCGCGGGGCCTGCGGCTGCGCTCGCTACCGTTGACCCATGTCTTTGACCACGGCCACCGTCCTCGACGGCATCGTCGCGGGGGTGCGGGAGGATCTCGCCGAGCGTCGGCGCGCCATACCTTTGGCCGAAATTCGGGCCCAGGCCGCGGCCGCCGCGCCCGCCCGGTCGGTCCGGGAACGCCTCGCCGGCCCCAGCCTCGGAGTGATCGCCGAGGTGAAGCGAGCCAGCCCCAGCAAGGGTGCGCTCGCGAATATCCCCGACCCCGCCGCCCTCGCCGGCGCATATGCCGCCGGTGGCGCCGCCGCGATCTCCGTGCTCACCGAGCGCCGCCGTTTCGGCGGCAGCCTGGCCGACCTCGACGTTGTCCGGGCATCGGTATCGATCCCGGTGTTACGCAAGGACTTCATGGTCGAGGAGTACCAATTCCATGAAGCCCGCGCCCACGGCGCCGACCTGGTGCTGCTCATCGTCGCCGCCCTCGACGATGCCCAACTGCGCGACTTCCAGGCCCTGACCCGCGAACTCGGGATGACCGCCCTGGTCGAGGTGCACGACCCGGCCGAGATCGACCGGGCACTGGCCGTGGACCCGACCCTGCTCGGCGTCAACGCCCGCGACCTGCGCACCCTCGACGTCGACCCCGACGCCTTCGCCCGGCTGATCGGCCAGGTGCCCGCGGGCGTAGTGACGGTGGCCGAGAGCGGCATACGGCATACCGACGACGCCCGCCGGTATGCCGGTGAGGGCGCCGCCGCGGTGCTCGTCGGCGAGGCATTGGTCAAGGACGGCGACCCGCAGGCCGCGGTCGCGGCGATGTCCGCGATCCCCACCCCCGCCACCACCCAGGCCACTACCACCCCGGCCGCCAGCCCCACCCAAGCAATCGACCGCACCCACACTCCAGGAGACGCCGAATGACCGCCGGACGCTTCGGACGCTTCGGCGGCCGCTATGTCCCCGAGGCGCTCATCCCGGCGCTGGAACAGCTCGATCAGGTGCGCACCGAAGCCGCCGCCGACCCCGATTTCCTCGCCGATCTGGATCGGCTGCACCGGACCTACACCGGCCGGCCCAGCCTCATCACCGAGGTGCCGCGCTTCGCGCAGCACGCCGGCGGTGCCC
>CAKZIH010000241.1 GCA_936931335.1 uncultured Nostocoides sp.
GGCTGGTTCATCGGGCACCTCCCGGGTTGCCGAAGCGGGCCGCGACCACGGCTTCCACCGCCGCGGAGACCTGGGCGTTGTCAATAAACCGCGCGCCCTCGGCGTCCACCAGCGCGACGGTCGGGAAGATGCGCCGGGTCAGGTCGGGGCCGCCGGTGGCCGAGTCGTCGTCGGCCGCGTCATACAGGGCCTCGACGGCGACGGCGAGCGCCTGCTCGGCGTCCATGCCGGGGCGCCACAGTTTCTTCAGCGCACCGCGGGCAAAGAGGGAGCCGGAGCCCACGCCGTGGTGGTCGTGCTCCTCATAGCAACCGCCGGTGACGTCATAGGAAAAGATGCGCCCGAGACGCGAGTCCAGGTCGAAGCCACCGAAGACCGGCACCACCGACAGACCTTGCATCGCCATGCCGAGGTTGCCGCGGATCATCGTGGCCAGGCGATTTGCCTTGCCCTCCAAGGACATCAGCGCGCCCTCGATCTTTTCGTAATGCTCCAGTTCGACCTGGAAGAGCTTGACCAGCTCCACCGCCAGCCCGGCGGTGCCGGCGATGCCGACCACCGAGAATTCGTCGGTGGCGAAGACCTTCTCCATGTCCCGGTTGGCGATGAGGTTGCCCATGGTGGCCCGCCGGTCGCCGGCCATCAGCAGGCCACCGGCATACGTCAGGGTGACGATCGTGGTGCCATGCGGCGCCTCCACCGGCCGGGGCGGCACGGCGCGCCGGGCCGGCAGCAGGTGTGGGGCATGGCCGTCGAGGAAGTCGGTGAACGAGGAGGAACCCGCGACCCGGTAGCTGTCGGGGAGTCGTCCGGAATCCCCGAGGCTCACTGCCCGCCCTTCTGGACGAAGCTGCGCACGAACTCCTCGGCGTTGGTCTCCAGCACGCCGTCGATCTCGTCGAGCATCGAGTCCACGTCGGCGTCGACGCTCTCCTTGCGGGCGGTGACCTGGCCGGCGTCGGCCTCCGGTCCCTCGTCCTGGCCTCCGCGCCGAGTCGGGCGCACCTGCTCCTGTCCGGGCATGGGGATTCTCCCTTCGTTGCGGCCGAGCCTATGTCACGCGTGCCCGGCTCTTGGGGAAGTCCGCTGGGAGCGTTGGCCAGGACTGTCAGTCCTCGGGCTCGCCGCACTCTCAGTCCTCGGGCTCGCCGCGCAGCCGGTCCAGGAAGTCGGCGACATCCCGGCTCTGGTCGAAGAGTGCGCCCACGCTGGGCCGGTCCCCGCGCAGCGGCTCCATCATCGGGATCCGGTGCAACTGCCGCACCCCGGGGACCTCGAGGATCACCGAGTCCCATGACGCCGCCATCACATGCTCGCCGAAGCGTTCGAGAACCCGGCCGCGGAAGTAGGCGCGGGTGTCCGCCGGCGGGGTGTGCACGGCCGCGCGGACCTCGTGCTCGGGGATGAGTTCGGTGAACCGACCGGCGGCCCGGAGCTTGGCGAAGATCCCCTTGTCCGGGCGCACATCCGACCACTGGATGTCGATCGCCTTAAGCCGCGGGTCATCCCACTCCATCCCATCGCGCTCGCGATAGGCCTGCAGCACTTTGAGTTTCGCGACCCAGTCGACCTCCCCGGCGGCGCTCATCGGGTCATCCTCGAGGCGGGTGAGCACGTGTTGCCACCAGTGCATGACCTCGGCCGTATGCGGTTCGCTCCCCTCCCCCGTGTCCGCCAGCCAAGCCGCGGCCAGGTTGTGGTACTCCCACAGCAGTTGCAGGGCGGTGAGGCTGCGCCCGTCCTCGAGCTCCACCAGCTGGGTCAGGGTCGGGTCGTGCGAAACCGCCTGCAGGGTGGCGACCGGATTGCGGACGGTCAGTGGGGTCCGCAGCACCCCGGCCTCGATCATGCCGAGGACCAGCGAAGTCGCCCCCACCTTGAGCAGATTGGCCACATCGCAGTGATTCGCGTCGCCGAGGATGACGTGCAGGCGGCGGTATTTGTCCGCCAGGGCGTGCGGCTCATCGCGGGTGTTGATGAGCGGGCGCTTGAGCGTGGTCTCCAGGCCGACCTCGACCTCGAAGAAGTCGCTGCGCTGGGCGAGCTGGTAGCCCGGGCGCCGGGAGTCCACCCCCAGGCCGACCCGGCCAGAGCCGCACATCACTTGGCGCGCAACGAAAAAGGGCGTCAGATGGGTGACGATCTGAGCGAACGGCGTGGACCGGCGCATGAGGTAGTTCTCGTGGGTGCCATAGGAGGCGCCCTTGCCGTCGGTGTTGTTCTTGTAGAGGTTGATGCCGGGCGGCGAGGCAGCAAGCAGCCGGACCGCCTCGGCCATGACCAGTTCGCCGGCCCGGTCCCAGGTGATCAGGTCGCGCGGGGTGGTGACCTCGGGCGAGCTGTACTCGGGGTGGGCGTGATCGACATACAGACGGGCGCCGTTGGTGAGAACGACATTGGCCAGGGCCGGGTCGTCGCTCTCGGCGGCCGCCCATTCGTCGGTGAGCTGGCTCGGGTGGGCCACCGCGCGCGGCATCTCGAAACCGCGCGCATCGCGCAGCGGCGCCTCATCGGCGTAGTCCCAGGAGGCGCGGGCCGCGCGGATCCCCTGCGCATTGGCGTACGCGGTGACCACCTGCCCGGACAGGATCACCGGGTTGGCGTTCGGCGCACCGGCCAAGGCGATTCCGTATTCGGTCTCGATGCCCATGACCCGGCGCACGCTCATACGTTCGAGCCTATGCCAGCCGTCGTCGCGGTCCGCGGCCAGCGAGCGGGTGGTGACATGCTGAGCGCCATGGATGCTGTCGCGACCCCGTCCGAACTGGCCGAGTTGATGAACGCCAAGGGCGGCGCGCTCTGTGAGCGCTTGCAGATCCACTTCGTCGAGGTCTCCGCGCAGCGGGTGGTGGCCACGATGCCGGTCGAGGGCAACACCCAGCCGTATGGCTTGCTTCACGGCGGGGCGTCCGCCGCCCTCGCGGAGAGCGTCGGCTCGGTACAGGCGGTCGTCGCGGCGGGCCCGGGGCGCGCCCCGGTCGGGGGGGGCATCACCGCCACCCCCCCCCGCGCCGTCACCTCCGGG
>CAKZIH010000242.1 GCA_936931335.1 uncultured Nostocoides sp.
TGCAGCCAGGCGGGCGCACTGGCCTGTTCGAGCAGCCCGAGGCCGAGGTCTTTGGGGCGACGTTCGCATGGATCTCGAATGTCGAGTGGAGCGTGAACAAATGGAAGACTCGAGCGGCTGTCAATCTGAGCGGACTCGTCGACCGCTACGTGGCCATCTTCGGTCTCGACAACACCGAGCGGCAGGCCTTGAAAACTCACCTGCAAACGTGGAAGTCCAGGCGTGACGATGAGAACTGGGCGCCGAGCCTCGTAGGGGAGTTCTACAAGCTGACCGACCTCCTCGGCATCCGCAAATGGGACGCCACAGACGAGATGCAGCGAAACCGGCTCGGCACCATCGCACGCTTCACCGCGGTCATGGCTGACTACGAGTCGGTCACACGACGCTCGCGGCGAGACGCGGACAATCCGGGGGGCCAGGTCGGCGGTGCCGTCGGCGGCGGGTGGTTCTACAAGAACTTCGCCCTGATCCTGACTAATTACGCGACCGGCAGTTACGACGACTTCGACGGTGAGAACGACATACTCGGCGATGGGGTCGCCCTCGGGACCATCCACGGCGCGAAGGGGCTCGAATGGCCCGTCGTCTTCTTGCCATCCTTGAAGGAGGGGCGATTCCCATCCAACAAGTCTGGGTCGCTGAAGAACTGGCTGATCCCGCGCACCCTATTCGACGCCGCGCGCTACGAGGGATCGGACGCGGAAGAACGCCGGCTCTTCTACGTCGCCCTCACCCGGGCTCGTGACTGGGTAGGTCTCTCCTCCCACCAGCGGGTCAACACTCAGTCGCGTCAGCCGTCGCCCTACATCCTCGAAGCCCAGGCGATCGCTGTGAGTGGCGGCCTGCCGACCAATTCAGAGCCTCGTGGCGAAGCCCCGCCCAGCATCACCGTGTCGTATAGCGAGCTCGACGCCTACATGGAGTGCCCCCGGAGCTACCTGCTCCGCAACGAACTCGGCTTTATGCCGCCGGTGCAGTCCGAGATCGGCTTTGGCAACGCCGTCCACCACGTCCTGCGCACTATCTCCGAGTATGTGAAGGCGACGGGCGCGGTTCCTGACTCGGCTGCGATGGACGCACTCATGGACTCGGAGTTCTTCCTGCCGTTCGCCAACAAGCCTGCGCACAAGGAGATGCGGGAGAAGGCACGGAAGCTGATCCAGACCTACGTCACCGACAACACGTCCGAACTGCAACGGACGTGGGCAACAGAGCGCCCCTTCGAGCTGTACCTCGATGGCGTCGTCGTCGGTGGGCGCGCTGACGTCGTATTCGACGAGCACGACG
>CAKZIH010000243.1 GCA_936931335.1 uncultured Nostocoides sp.
TCCAGTTGCGCTGCATGACCTTGACCTTCTCGGGCCAGTCCACCCGGTCCAGGTCGTCGGCGAGCCGATCGGCATACGCCGTGATCCGCATCATCCACTGGCGCAGATTCTTGCGATACACCGGGAAGTTGCCGCGCTCGGAGCGCCCGTCGTTGGTGACCTCTTCGTTGGAGAGGACCGTGCCCAGCCCAGGCGCCCAGTTGACCGGCGCCTCATGGGTGTACGCGAGCCGGTGTCCGTCGACGATCGCCGCCCGCTCGGTCTCGCTCAGCTCGGCCCACGCCCGCCCGTCCGGGGTGGCCAGCTCCCCGCTCTCGTATGCCGCGATCAGCTGCGCGATCGGGCGGGCCTTGCCCCGGCCACCGTCGGGACGGACGGCGTCGGCGTCATACCAGGCGTTGAAGATCTGCAGGAAGATCCATTGTGTCCACTTGTAATAGCCCGGGTCGATGGTCTCGATCGAGCGCCGGTCGTCGTGGCCCAGCCCCAGGCGCCGCAGCTGGCGCTTCATGATGACGATGTTGTCCTCGGTCGTCTTGCGCGGGTGCTGCCCGGTCTGCACGGCATACTGCTCGGCCGGCAGCCCGAAGGCGTCATAGCCCAGGCAATGCAGCACGTTCTCCCCGCGCATCCGGTGATAACGGGCGAAGACATCGGTGGCGATATAGCCGAGCGGGTGGCCAATGTGCAGGCCCGCGCCGCTGGGGTAGGGGAACATGTCGAGCACCAACAGGTGCCCGTCGTAGCCGGCGACCGCATCCGGGTCGGCGAGGCTGCCCCCCGGGTTCGGGGCGTGGAAGGTCCCCCGCTCCTGCCACCGGTCCTGCCAGGCCACCTCGATCTGCTGGGCCAATTCGGCGGTATAACGGTGCGGCGTCTCGCTCATCGGGTTCCTTCGTTCCGTGGTCGCTGCGGGCATGCAAAAGCCCCTCGCGCTGGAGGGGCTGGCCGCGGGGACATCCTGGTCGGATACATCACCGCGGCGGCATACGAAGCAGCGAACCTGCCATGCCGCTCAGCCTAGCGCAGGCCCCTACGGCCGGTATGCCGTGTTCCCGCCTTTGACGCGGGCTGGCAGTCAGCTCCAGGACGGGGGCGGCGGGGGCGGCGCGGTCCCCCCGCCACCGCCCAATTCGATGTCCTCCACGCTGGTTTCGGGCTGCGCCGGACGCGAGCCGAGATCCTCGTTGTCAGCGGGTGGGGCTGCCGCGGGAGCCGGTGGGCGTGGCGCATCGACTGCCTCCGGCGGCGCGGGCGGTGTGGGCGGTGTGGCCGCCCCGGGCGCAGTGG